>JBFLWC010000391.1:0-5517 GCA_040758415.1 Bacteroidota bacterium
AATTAAAGAAAGAACACAATTTTTTTTATGAGTTCACGGGAACAAAAAAATTATTTCGATATTCTAAAACGATACGAACGCAAGTTTGATGCGGAAGAACTTAACGGTTATAAAATGCTTCTAAAACGTCATAAAGACGATGAGGATTTGGATAAACTTTCCATGCAGCGGCTTAAAAATCTTTACGAAAAATATTACATCAGTAGAGAAAGAAAAAATTACGATCGGTTCTTCAATAAACCTACACAAACAGATTCCGACTAACTGAAACCTTTTTGGTGAAATAATGAATTACAAACTATTAAACAGAATTTTTGCAGCAGTTGTCTTTTTGATTGCCACTTTTACTTACTTTTCAACCGTTCAGCCGGGGCTTTCTTTTTGGGATTGCGGCGAGTTTACCGCTTCGGCATACTTGATGCAGGTTCCCCACCCGCCCGGAACGCCTTTCTTTTTGATACTCGGAAGAGTTTTTACCATGATTCCTTTTGCAGAGAGTATTGGCTTTAGAATGAATACTGTTTCGGTGTTATCAAGTGCATTCTCAATTTTATTTTTATACCTCATTGCCGTTAAAGTAATTCAGAATTACAGAAAAAGAGAACCGGAAAATTTATTTGAAGCAATTGCTATTTATATTTCCGCTGCTATCGGTGCGCTCTCATTTGCATTCAGCGATACTGTTTGGTTCAACGCTGTTGAATCCGAAGTGTATGCCACCTCTACATTTTTTATAGCATTTGTTACATGGCTGATGGTTGTTTGGAATGAAAAAGCGGATGAGCCGGATAACGAAAAATATCTCATCTTCATTTTTTATCTCATCGGTCTATCAACCGGCGTTCACTTGATGTCTGCTCTGGCAATCGTTCCGGTTGCAATGATAATTTATTTTAGAAAGTTTTTGACAGACGAAGAAACATTAAGAAAAACCGGAATTTATTTTGTTGTTCATTCGGCAATTGTTCTGGCAATTGCAGCAATAATGTGGGTATCGCAAACCGATGCCGCTCCGCCAACTCCTGAACAGTTTGAAGCTGTTGATTCGCGTTTCTTGATGATACTTGTTGTAGTGAGTTTGATATTTATGGGAGCTTCATACAAAAAAATCTTTCAAAGAAATTCTTTCTACATCCCCATTATCTTTGGTGGAATTGCTCTTGTTACAGTTTACCCCGGTCTTGTAAAATATCTGCCCAAACTGATAACCGTCATTTCAAAAAATGATTTTACACTTAATGTAGCTTCATCGTTAATAATTCTTGCGGCACTGAGTTTTGGAATTTATTGGACTGCGAAGAAGAATAAAGCAACCGCCAACCTGGTTTTAAAGTGCGCTCTCTTTGCAATAATCGGTTCAACCACTGTTGCAATGATTATCATACGCGCAAATCAAGAACCACCGATTAATATGAACAGCCCCAAAACGATGACCGAGCTTAATTCATATATTAACCGCGAACAGTACGGCGACTTCCCGACTTTCAAGAGAAGATTTTCCAATGAACCACATCAACAAAAAATTTACACAGAGTATTCCAGCGATCTCGATTTCTTATGGCGTTATCAGTTAAACCATATGTTTAACCGGTACTTATTCTGGAATTATATTGGCCGCCAATCAACTTACGAAGACAGCGGAGTTGAGTGGAGTGATATGTGGGGCATTCCGTTCTTCATCGGTTTGTTCGGTTTGTATTTTCATTTCCGTAAAGATTGGAAAACTGCTTCTGTTTTTATTACGATGTTTATTTTTCTAGGTTACCTTACAGCATTTTATCAAAACCAGCAGCAGCCGCAGCCAAGAGAACGGGATTATTTTTATGTCGGAGCTTTTTTCGTTTACTCGCTCTGGATTGCTCTCGGTATGAGGGGAATAATTGAGCTTCTTCAAGAAAAATTCAAATCGCAAAAATTGCTAAAGCCGCTTGTGGCCGGTGTTCTTTTTATAGGCGTTATCGGAGTGCCTGTTAATATGGCTAATGCAAATTGGTTCGAACACAACCGCTCAAGAAATTATGTTCCGTGGGATTATGCTTATAACCTTCTTCAAAGCGCAGCACCAAATGCGATTCTTTTTACAAACGGCGATAACGATACTTTCCCTCTTTGGTTCTTACAAAATGTTGAAGGCGTTAGACAAGATATACGCATTGCAAATTTAAGTCTGCTCAACACTCCATGGTATATCAAGGAACTTAAAAACACAACTCCATTTGGTTCTCAAAAAGTTGAAATAAGCATAAGCGACAATGAAATTGATCAGCTAAGTCCCGTTCGGTTTGAACCGCAGGAAATGCAGATTGATGTTCCGCCCGATGTTATTAAAGAATGGGGCATAACCGATAGCGCTACAGTAAAAGATGGAAAGATAAAATGGATTATGCAAAACTCTTTGCAGTTCGGAGAAACAAAAGCAGTGCGCGTTCAAGATTTAGTTGCATTAGACATTATTGTAGGAGCTAAATGGAAACGGCCGGTTTATTTTGCTGTAACTGTTTCGGAAGACAGCCGCTTGAATCTAGAAGATTATTTACAGATGGAAGGAATGGCAATGCGTGTCGTTCCGAAAAAAAATGATGATAGACGAATTGAATATATAAATGAACCGTTACTTAGCAAACAATTGATGGAAGAACCTGCTGAATTAAGCAAATCTTATCAGCCGGGGTTTAAGTTCCGCGGGTTGAACGACAAAACAATATTCTTCGATGAGAATCACGAGCGGTTGACACAGAATTATAGAAACGCTTACATCCGCCTTGCACTTTATTATCTCTATAAAGAAAAGAAGAATGAAAAAGTTACAGCCGCGCTTGATATGATGGAGAAGAAAATTCCGCGCAATGTTATTCCGATGGATTACAGAATAAAACATGATGTTGCAAAAATTTATTTCAATGCCGGTGCGATGAAACAGTATGAGGTTTATGCCCGCGAAGTGATTGATGTTGCAAAAAAACATTTAGAAATTAATCCGCGCGATTTTTCAAGCTGGTATAATCCGTACGATTTGCTTTTAACGCACTACGAAAATTTGAAAATGTACCGTGAGGCAACCGGTGTTTTAATAGGACTTCAAAATTTAGTTCCGGGCGATAAGAATGTTGAAAATCTGTTGAACGAGTTTAGAAAGAAAGCAGGTATGGATACGTCCGCAGTAATTCCAAAACAGCTAGAGAGAAAATGAAAATTTTACTCATCGCGCTATCCGGCATCGGCGATGCGCTGATGTTCACACCCTCGCTTGAAAAACTCAAAGAGAAATTTCCGTCTTCGCAAATTGATTCACTCGTAATGTTCAAAGGCGTACAAGATATTTTTTCGAGTCTGCCTGAAATTTCAACAATACACTATTGGGATTTCCTTCAACAAAATAAATTTGCTTCATTAAAGTTTGTGCTCACTTTACGCAAGCAATATGACTGCACAATAAATGTCTATCCATCCAACCGTAAAGAATATAATTTAATAAGCTGGTTAATAGGCGCAGAGAAGCGTTTAGCGGTAAAATATCTTCGCAAAGATTTTTCGAATTTGGGTTTTTTGAACAACATCCGGATTGAGGAGAACGATAATCTTCACAATGTCGAAGAAAACATTCGTATGTGCGAAAAGTTAATTGACAAGAAGATTGACGAAATTCCTCCGCTTAAATTCAATTTAGAAAAAGAAGATTACAAATACGCAAAAGAATTTTTAAGGAAAAATGAATCCGCCAAAGGCGGAGACGAAAAAGATTTAGTGATTGGATTCCACGCAGGCTGCTCGTCGTTAAAGAATCACGATAAAAGAAGGTGGGAGCCGAAAAAGTTTACAGAACTTGGTAAAAAACTTATTGATGAGTTCGGCGCAAAAATTTTAGTCTTCGGCGGCAGTGATGAAGAAATGTTGAAAGATTCTATTGTGGCAAACATTAATTCTCCAAATGCAAGATCGGTCAATGTGTTTAGTTTATCCAGCACAGCAGCTGTAATGAAACGCTGCAATTTATTCATCACAAACGATTCTTCGCTGATGCACGTTGCTGCGGCGTTAAAACTTAATATAGTAGCAATCATCGGACCCACAAATAAAAATTACATTTATCCGTGGCATACAAATTATAAAATTGTTTCACTAAATCTGGAATGCTCGCCATGTTTTTATTACTCACCCAAGCCGCTGTTGTGTTCGCGCAATGATGTGAAGTTCAAGTGTATAAAAGAATTATCTGTAGATATGGTTTTAGAAAAAGCCAAAGAGTTTTTAACATGAAGGGAATTACATCTATAAAGATCGAATGATAAACTCTGCACACTCGTCAATATCATCAAAACATTTTATCAATCCAGTTTTCCGCTTTTCCTTAGCAATTTGATTTTCCATAGCAGCAACAATTCCTTTCCACAATGAACTATGACACGCAAACGGTTTCCGGGCAATCATTTCTTTATTCATATACTCCCACACGAGCGCAAGTTCAAGCATGGTTCCCGTTCCGCCTTGAAGAACAACAAACGCATCGCCAATTTCAACTAAATTTTTCAAACGGTCAAAAAGTGTATGGGTAACAATTTGTTTAGTCAAATATTTACTTGGAGATGCATTATAAATATCTAATGTAACACCAATTGCTTCAGATCCATTCTCGCGCGCACCTTTTGAAACGGCATCCATAATTCCCTGAAATCCGCCGCTGCAAATATTGATTTTATTCCGGGCTAATTTTTCCCCAAGGCGGTATGCACACTCATATTCATCATCGCCGGGTTTTGGAACCGAACTTCCGAAAACTGTTACAAATTTCTTTTTCGTATTCATCTTTTTGTATACATCAATCTTCCAAAACCGGTTTTCCGGCATCAACCCACGCAGTAAAAATTAAAGACGAAAGCCCCAATGCAGCAGAATTAATTTCGTTTAAAGTGATGTATTTAGTTTTGAACCAGAACAAACGATAATATTCTTCGTCCGGATTGCCGCCTCTTTTTGCCGAACAATATCTATCGGCAGAAAGAATTGTTCCTGCATAATTGTTCGACTCGGTAATGTAATCAAAAACATATTCTGTAATGTTTTGAATGTAGAACGATTTCTGTTCTACAAATTTTTTCTCAATCTCAATTAAGTTTCTGTTAACTAACTCAACCTCGTAACGGAAGTGAACACCTTTTTGAGACGTGAGCTGTCCGTTGTAATTTATTGTTGCATGCAGCGGCTGATGACCATCGCCGACATAATGAGCAAGATCCGAAGCATAAAGAATAATTTTTTGTTTATCTTTTTCTTTAAAGGCATTTACTAATTTGTTGAATGTTTCTTCAGTTGCCCAAGGAAGTATTCCTTCTTTTGTAACAAGAGTATCACCGTAAATTTTATTAAGAGTATCGCGCGATGCAATCATTTTTCCGTCTAAAAATTCTTTGTAACTATCAATATCAATAAAATGTTTTGGACCCTCTAATTTGTCCTCCTTTTTCCGGTTATCGGGGTCAAGAGAATGCTCGATGATTGCAAATTTCGTTTGGTCGGAAA
>JBFLWC010000392.1:0-2883 GCA_040758415.1 Bacteroidota bacterium
TGGTGAAGCATAGCAACTAACGTTTACGGTAACAAAGACGTGCCGCCGAAATGGAACGAAGTGGAATGAAGGCGGCATGTAGCGAACACTTTTAATAATGTTAACAATGAATTTCCTCGGCTTTTACAATGAGTGAGCGACTTTGTTACCGTTGTTATGTGCAGTGTGCGCATCAGTTAAGTTGCTCGAGTTTGCACAAGTCAAAAAATGATCTACTATCAAGGTACGATATAGGAGCATAGCCACCGTTGAGTGCTACTACGACGCTGTCGTTAGTCGAATTGGTGAGGTTCATCTGTGTCGAGTAATAACTCCATACAGTGTCAGTTATAACGAGGGATTGGAATGCGGTCATCGTGTCAATGTCACCAGAGTGGCGGAAGAGGCTGATGAATCCTTGACCGTTAGATTCTCTCCTTGCCCAAACGGAGAGTTTGTACTGGTGGCTGCCGATAGCGAGAGGAACTTTTACTATCAGAGCATTCATAGAAAATGAACTCGGCCGGAATGTGACAAGGACTACCGAATAGTTGCCACCGCCTGGTGGAGCATCTTCTGCAAAATTGAAGATAGCGCTGTCTCGAAACTGCCAGCCAGCGATGGTAGGATTTCCATTGGTTTCGAATGATGAGTTGGCAATCAAATTCTGTGGCTGGTTTGGCCCTGTGACGGTCTCCTTCTTGCATCCGATAATGATGCCGAAAAGTAGGATGACAGATATCGTAAGTGAGCTCTTCATCTTATCCTCTGATGCGCACATTGCGCATAACTACTTGAATTACGACTTATGTCGTTTATCCGCCGAGCGGGTTTTGTTCTTGACTATAATACTTGGTCTAACGGATTTAAAATTTTTCTAAGTTACTTTTTACTTATGCCAAAGGCATTCATTCGGGACGTGTGTATAAATCTCCGTCGTTTACTACTACTGTGTCCGAGCAACTCTTGAATATATCGTAAGTCAATTGTTTTCTCCAAAGGATGCTATGTACGCGGTAAGTTTTCTGGGGTGACGCGGCAAAAAATATCCGACGGATAAGTACGGCAAACGGTGTGGGCTGTGCGGGGTTGGGTAACGGAGATATGGTCGCCGAAGCATCCATAGCAGGTTGGGCAAATATAGAAATCTCCCTTTCTTTTGTCAATAGTTACGTTGCAGATCGAATTAACTTTGTGTTGATTATCCGCAGGATCCTTCGGATAAGAAATGTAACCATCCCAATAAAGTCGAGAAGGGAAAAGAGTCGTTGCCTCATAATTTATGTAACCCAAAAGAAAGGTTTTTTACTGTTGCACGTGTGTAAATAGCAAAATACCACGCACGTCCGAAGGATCCTTCAGATTTGTGAAAGGAGTAGCGGTGCGACTGTGTATCTGCACGCCGGTAGTGGCGCACGTGCGTGGGATTTTTTTTTAATTGATTCATCGAATCGGAGATGCAAAGCATGCTACGCAAAACGGTTGGCGGGTTTAAGAAGTTAGCGATTTCGGAGAACAAAACTGTCTGCCAGCACAGAAGTTTGATAGTAGCACTCGGCTTCAAATTTGCACGTTATCGGCAATTGAGGCAACACGCGGTTACCTGCTGTGTTCTTGTCCACCGTGTCCGTATATTAAAGTAGTTATTGTTTTTCAATGTTATTTTTTCGCTATTTCTTATTATGTTTCTTTCTGTCTGCTTCAAGTCTTAATTGGCTTTCAATTGGTATTCCTAAAAATGCACAAATTCTTTGTCTATCTCTAAAGTCAACTGGGTGTCTGTGCAAGTGATTAATTACCATTCTTTTTAGTAAGAAATATGACATTGGATGTTTTTCTACATACTCTTTTAATGTTTGCATATCTCTGTCAGGGAAGCCCGAAACATGGTCGAGTTTAATTAAGAAATTAATTAATCTAACAGAAGCAAAATCAAATTCACGCTGAACCATAGGATATTTGTCCATTAGCTTACTCGTGCCAACAGAATCCGAAATCTTCTTCACAAATGTGTATGATATTTGCGTGCACAGAGAAAATAAAAGTTGTCTTGATATTTTTTCAATTTTTTCTTTTTCTACTTCTCTCTTTTCTCCTTCTTTACGGTTTTCGTTTCTTTTCTCCTCAATTTTTGAAATTATTTCCTGAAGCTGATTAATAATAAAGTCTGTGTTGTCATTAAGAACGGAGAAAAACACATTGAGTGTTCTTAGCCCAAGTGTATAAGTTTCTTTAAGTAATTGAAATTTAACTGGACCAGTCATTGAGCCAGTTGGATTATTTTTCAAAATTTGGCCTATTATTTCAATTAGCTTAAAACTTAGATTTAGTTTTGAAACAATATCTATTTCACTAATATCTTCATCCAAATCCCATGTAGGTTTAAATTCAGATTCCTTATTCTGCAATTCAACTTCATCATGTTTCGCATTTTCTTCGTTGCGAACTTCTTCAACTGTCTTTGATTTCAAATAGAGTTTGGGAAGGTCTGAGACCAGCTCATGTAGATGTGAAATGTCATTTTCGAGTTTGCAAGGGCTTAACTCTTTGAAAATATCACTTGCGTTTTTAATTAGCTCGGTTATTATAAATTCATCATTGCTAAAATGAATCAGAAACATCAGAATGTTTGCAAATTCTGTTCTATAAAGACGTTGACAAAGTTTAGTAATTACTTCTTTGATTTCCTCCTTAGCAATGTTTTTTGCTAAAAACTGAGCCTGAAAATAATAATATGTGTATTGGTATTTAAACTCAATATTATCGCCAAAAAAATTCAACACACCAACTTTGCACAAAGTATCAATTGTTTTATCTGCCGTCATTGGAACAGGTAAATCCATTTTGGTAAACTGGCTTATATCTTTATGAAAAGTGTCAAACTCATCACGAGAAATAATTGTT
>JBFLWC010000393.1:0-5444 GCA_040758415.1 Bacteroidota bacterium
AAATAATCCTTTTTGCCACCCGTCAAAAATTATTTGTCATAATTGGCGTTATAGGTTTAATTATAGGTGGAATTATTGCCGCATATAAATTACCTATTGATGCCGTTCCCGATATAACAACAAATCAAGTGCAAATTTTTACAGTTGCGCCCGCATTAGCTCCGCAAGAAATTGAACGGCTCGTTTCCTATCCAATTGAAGTAGCGATGCAGAATCTTCCCGGCATAGAAGAAGTTCGTTCTATTTCAAAGTTTGGTCTTTCTTCAGTTACGGTAATCTTTCAAGATAATGTTGACACTTACTTTGCCCGTCAGCTTGTCTTTGAGAAACTTCAAAATGCAAAGGGAGATTTGCCGCCGGGACTTTCGGAGCCGGAACTCGGACCGATTACAACCGGACTCGGAGATATTTATCAATACGAAGTTGTTGGCGAAGGTTACTCGCCAATGGACCTCCGCACAATTCAAGATTGGATAATAAAACGTCAGCTTGCCGGAACGCCCGGACTTGCCGAAGTAAACACATTCGGCGGCGAGTTGAAGCAGTATCAAGTTCAAATTGATCCGCAAAAATTATTTAAGTATGATTTGTCGCTTCGCGAAGTTATAGAAGCAGTATCGAACAACAACGCAAACGCGCCGGGCGGATATATCGAACATAAGCAAGAACAATATGTTGTTGTTGGCGAAGGGATCGCCAGTTCAATGCGCGATATTGAAAAAATAATTATTAAATCAAACAACGGCGTTCCAATTTTCGTAAAAGATGTAGCCGAAGTGAAAAAAGGTTCCGCCATTCGGCAAGGCGCTGTAACATTGAACGGTAAAGTAGAAATCGTCAGCGGAATTGCGATGATGCTCAAAGGCGAGAATGCAAGAATTGTAACAGAACGGGTAAAAGAGAGAGTTGCAGAAGTTCAGAAAACGCTCCCACCCGGAGTTCGTATTGTCCCCTTCTATGAACGAACGGAACTGATTGATAGAACAATTCAAACTGTGATAAAAAGTCTTAGCGAAGGCGGTTTGTTTGTAATACTAATTCTTTTTCTTTTACTGATGAATTTGCGCGCCGGTCTTATTGTCGCCTCAGTCATTCCATTTTCGATGTTGTTCGCTTTTATTATGATGAAGATTACCGGAATCTCAGGCAACTTGATGTCTCTTGGCGCAATTGATTTTGGAATTATTGTTGACGGCACTGTTGTATTAGTTGAAAATGCAATTCGCAAACTACACGAAAGACAGCACGCATCTGCTATAACTGAAACGGTTAACCAAACCCTGCTCGGTTCATTCTTTGAAGTAGGGCGTCCGATTGTTTTCGGCGTTGCAATTATTATTATCGTCTATCTTCCTATTCTTTCGCTTCAAGGAATTGAAGGAAAGATGTTCAAGCCGATGGCTTACACGGTTGTCTTTGCTTTGATCGGTGCTTTAATTTTAACTCTCACTTACGTTCCTGTTATGAGTGCTTTCGCATTTAGGAAAGGAAAAATATCGGAGAAAGAAAGTCCCATCATAAAATTTCTGAAGCCGCTTTATCAAAAAACATTGCTCTATGCTTTGACCAGAAAATTATTGGTCGTTGGCGTTGCTGCTTTGATCTTTGCCGGATCGGTTTTTCTTTTCACGCGGCTCGGCGGCGAGTTCATTCCAACACTTGATGAAGGAGACATTCTGATCGAGATGCGCCGGCTTCCGAGTATTTCATTAACAGAATCAATTCGTACAGCACAGATGCTTGAGGCAGAATTGAAATCTATTCCTGAAGTGATAAATGTTGTGAGCAAAACAGGACGGCCCGAAATTGCCAACGACCCGATGAGCATTCATCAAAGCGATGTATATATAAGGATGAAGCCGCGCGAAGAATGGACAAGTGCAAAAACAAAAGATGAAATGATTGCAAAGATGACCGATGTGATGGCGAGAATTCCCGGAATAGGCGGCGGATTTTCTCAACCGATTGAAATGCGTTTCAACGAATTGATTGCCGGCGTTCGTTCTGATGTAGGTGTAAAAATTTTCGGCGAAGATTTAGATACTCTGGCTCGAATAGGAAAAGATGTTGAGAAGTTAATGCAGAAAATTCATGGTTCAGCCGATATCCGTTCTCAGCAAGTTGAGGGATTGCCTCAGCTTAGAATTGTGCTGGATAGAGACAAAATTGCACGCTATGGTATCAACGTCTCGGACGCTAATATTCTGATTGAGACTGCACTTGCCGGAACACAAGTTGGTAAAATCTACGAAGGTGAAAAACAATTTGATCTTGTTGTTAAGTTAAATCAACAATCGCGCGATGATATTGAATCAATTAAAAATCTTCTTGTGCCGACTGCAAACAATTCTATGGTGCGTCTCGGCGACATTTCGGATTTTATGATGATCGAAGGACCGGCAGAAATTTCTCATTCGGCGGGACGAAGAATGTTAATAACCGAAAGCAACGTTCGCGACAGAGACATTCAAAGTTTTGTTGAGGAATTAAAAACCGGGATAAACAAAAATGTTACTATGCCTGCCGGTTATCAAATTAAATACGGCGGCGAATTTGAAAATCTTGAAAGAGCAAGCCAGCGTTTAACAATTGTTGTTCCTATCGCACTCGGTTTAATTTTTCTTTTATTGTTTGCATCGGTCAATTCAATTCGCCAGGCACTGATAATCTTCACTGGAATTCCATTTGCGGTTGTTGGCGGTGTAATTGCATTGTGGCTGCGCGATATGCCATTTTCGATTTCTGCCGGAGTTGGATTTATAGCTCTCTTTGGTGTTGCTGTGCTCAACGGAGTAGTGATGTTGACTTACTACAATTCACTCATC
Organism: Bacteroidota bacterium; assembly: GCA_040758415.1. GTDB lineage: Bacteria > Bacteroidota > Ignavibacteria > Ignavibacteriales > Melioribacteraceae > Fen-1258. The sequence goes on from JBFLWC010000393.1 coordinate 2,826, forward strand.
AAAGAAGGGATGAGTATTCGCGAAGCAGTATTAAAAGGTTCTGAAACCCGCTTGCGTCCGGTTATTACTACCGCTCTTGTTGCAAGCATCGGTTTTATTCCTATGGCGCTTTCAACTTCAGCAGGCGCGGAAGTTCAGAGACCACTTGCAACTGTTGTAATCGGCGGATTGATAACATCAACAATGTTAACATTAGTTGTTTTGCCAACTATCTTTCAATGGGTTGAAGAGAGGATGATTAATAAATCCCGATTGAAACAGAAAGAATACAATTGAAAAAATCCATAAATAATTTGCTAATATTCTTATGCTTAACTATATTCAATTGTTCAATTGAATAATTTATTGTGGGTAATTCTTTATGAAAGGAAGAGAATTTAAGGATTTAGTTTTTCAGCAGTTTGCAAACATTGCAAGCTCATTTGCCAGTCCAAAACGACTTGAAATTATTGACGTTCTCGCTCAAGGTGAACGCGATGTAGATACTCTGGCAAAAGAAACCGGAATGAATTTTGCGAATACATCGCGCCATCTACAGATAATGAAGAGCATAAAATTATTAGAAAGCCGTAAAGACGGTGTACGCGTTTATTACAGAATAGCAAACGACCACATTATTGTGTGCTGGAAAAATTTGCAATCGCTGGCTGAGGACAGAGTTGCTGAGCTGAGAGAAATTACAAGATCATTTTTTGAAGAGCGCGGAGAATTGGAGTCAATCTCAATTGAAGAGTTATGGCAGAGACTGCAAAACGACGAAGTAACTCTGATTGACGTTCGACCTAAAGAAGAATTTGAAAGCGGGCATATTCCCGGCGCTCTTTCTATCCCTTTAAGCGAATTAAAAAATAAATTAGTCCAGATTCCGACCGGCAAAGATGTTGTTGCTTACTGCCGCGGACCGTATTGCGTTTTAGCCGCAGAAGCAATTGCTCTTTTAAAAAAATACGGTTACAAATCTCTTCGATTTAAGGAAGATATATACAACTGGAAAGAAGCCGGTTTGCCTGTTGAATCGTAATATTTTTTTTGGTTCTACCGCTAATAGTGTGAAAGCGGTATTAATTTGTAGAGAAATCTAGTCATGTTAGGGACTGAATTTTGGTAGCTTATAATTTTTTTGGAGGAATTATGCCGTCTGGAAATCATCTGGGAAAAACTATTTTAATTTTAGGCGGGGGTGTTGGTGGAATAGTAACCGCTAACGAGCTTCGCAGTCATTTGAGCAGCGATTATAAAATTATTTTAATAGAAAAAAATAGAGAGCATACTTTCGCTCCTTCGTATTTATGGCTGATGACCGATGACCGGAAAAAAGAGCAAATAAGTACGCCGCTTGATTCACTTCTTAGAAAAAATATTGAAGTAGTAAATGCCGTTGTTAATAAAATTGATCCGGCTGAACAAAAAGTAAAAGCGGGGGAAAAGGAATTCCATTATGATTATCTCGTAATTGCCCTCGGAGCCGAGTTAGCTCCGGAAAAAATCCAGGGCTGGGATGAAAGCATTCATACTTTTTACACATTTGAAGGCGCATCAAAATTAAATGAAGCACTGAAAAATTTTCCCGGCGGCAAGATTGCAATAGTAATTTCATCAATGCCTTACAAATGCCCCGGCGCTCCGCACGAAGGCGCACTGCTTGCTGCAGATTATTTCAATAAAAAAGAACTTAAGAAGAAAGTTGAGATTGATCTCTTTACTCCGGAACAGCAGCCGCTGCCCGTTGCCGGACCGGAACTTGGCAATGCAGTGAAGAATATTTTAAGTGATAAAGGAATTCGTTTTAACCCGCTTATGCAGCTTAGAGCTGTTGATGCAAAATCAAAACAAATATTTTTTGAAGGAAGAAAACCTTTTGAATATGATCTGCTGATAGTTATTCCTCCTCATCAGAGTAACGCAGCTGTTAGAGAAACTGATTTAGCTAGTGCAAACGGTTGGATAGATGTTAACCCTTCTTCTCTTCAAACAAAGTACGAAAATGTTTTTGCTATCGGGGATATTACATCAATACCTTTACCCGGCAGATGGATTCCTGATAAACCGATGATGCTTCCGAAAGCCGGTGTATTTTCTCATTTGCAAGCGGATGTAGTTGCTAAAAATATCGTTAAGAAAATTAAAGGCGAAACGGCCAACGAAGAATTTTGCGCCGAGGGTTACTGTATGCTCGAAGCCGGCGAGGATTTAGCCGGCTTTGCTTATGGTAATTTTTTTGGAACGCCTCATCCACAAGTTCATCTTAAAAAAATAGGCAGGATATGGCACATAGGAAAAATTCTTTTTGAAAAATGGTGGCTCAGCCCGGTTGGAATCAAAAAAGAATTTTACAGAAGTATACTTCAGTTTGGAAGTAAAGCTATGGGAATTCCTGTTAAATTGTAAAGAAAAATCGTAATAAACATTTGTTAATTAATGACCACGGGAAATATAGATGAAAGTATTAATTCTTATCAACGATGCGCCATACGGCACAGAAAAAGCATACAACGCTTTTCGTGTTGCAATGACTTTGCAAAAAGAACATCCCGAAGTTGAAGTGAGAGTTTTCTTGATGGCTGATGCTGTCGGCTGCGCAATTCCAAATCAAATTACACCTCAAGGATATTACAATAT
>JBFLWC010000394.1:0-6350 GCA_040758415.1 Bacteroidota bacterium
GCTTCTTTTTGACTCATTGTCAGTATTCCTTCCATCTTGAGTTTCCTGCTTTAATGATTTACTCAAGCTAATTTTTACTGACATTTCTATCGAGTCCTTTCTATGACATTTTTAAAGAGTTATTACAATGGTGGGAATTGTTATGGTGGGAATTGTTATTTTCTTCCCAAACGCTTGTAAACTTGTTTTCCATAGAAGAGAATACATTCTCGAAATGCTCTTTTTTATCGCTCTATATCGGATTAGAGATTTTTATCGGGATTTGTTCTTTTACATTTCTTGCTTTTTTATTTGAGTCATTCTATATTTGTCGCTCGCTTTTTGAGTAAATGGGTGAAATCTGTCTGGGCGGACGCCGGAGTTGGAGAGCCGGGGCGGACTGTAAATCCGTTGGCAAACGCCTTTGGGGGTTCGAATCCCTCGCCGCCCACGAAATAATATGAGTGTTCTAAAAAAGAAGTTGATTTTTTATAGATGCTGATGTAGCTCAGTTGGTAGAGCACTTCCTTGGTAAGGAAGAGGTCACCGGTTCAATCCCGGTCATCAGCTCGGAAGAAATAAAGAGGTCATCCCGATAGAGTCGGGGCTAGGTTGCATCTCCGACTGAAGGTAATATTTTGAAAAGATACTGGTAAGAGTTCAAAAAAATTTTGAGATAAGCGGGAGTAACTCAGTTGGCTAGAGTCACAGCCTTCCAAGCTGTTGGTCGCGGGTTCGAGTCCCGTCTCCCGCTCAAGAAAAATTGTTCTTCAATTTTTATTGTGAAGGTTGGCTAGAGTCATCCCGACAGAGTCGGGATTGGTCGCGGGTTCTGCCGAAGGCATTCCTTCGGAAGAGTCCCGTCTCCCGCTCAAGAAAAATTGTTCTTCAATTTTTATTGTGAAGGTTGGCTAGAGTCATCCCGACAGAGTCGGGCTCATCGGCTGGGAAGAATATTAATTTTTTAGGAAAAGTTTTAAGAGGAAATATTAAATGGCAAAATCTAAAAATGTACGACAAATTATAATATTAGAAAGTACCGCCAATACAGGTTTTCGATACTCTACAAAAAAAAATAAAAGAGAACATCCCAACAGAGTAGAGTTCAAAAAATACGATCCTGTCGTTCGCAAACACGTTGTATTTAAGGAAACTAAATAATACGTCAGTGGCTCAATTGGCAGAGCAGCGGTCTCCAAAACCGCAGGTTGGGGGTTCGAGTCCCTCCTGACGTGCTGGGAATAAATACGATATAATTTTATGAAAGAAAAAATAATCAACTTTGTAAACGATGTAGTAAAGGAGATGAAAAAAGTAACCTGGCCTACACGCGAAGAACTTAAAGAATCAACTACTATTGTAATTGTTGTTTGTTTGATCTTATCTGCCTTCACTTATATAGTTGATATGGCAGTAACAAAGATATTGCAAGGAATTTTTTAGGTTGGAAAACGAAAAAGCAAAATGGTATGTCGTCAGAACTTTCTCGGGACACGAGAATAAAGTTAAAACCTTGATAGAAACCGGACTGAAGGACAGCGATGAATTACGTGCACGAATCTTTGATGTGCTTGTTCCAACAGAGAAAGTGTTTGAAGTAAAAGACGGTAAGAAGAAAACTAAGAAGAAGAATTTTTTCCCGGGTTATATTTTGGTTTGTGCGGATCTCGATATTAAAGCAAAAGATTTTATTATAAACACTCCTTCTGTAATGGGATTTTTAGGATCTGCAAATCACCCGGTGCCGCTTCAACCTGAAGAAGTGAAAAGAATTGTTGGGCGGATTTCTCAAACCGAAGAGAGTGAAAGAACTGAGACTATTTTTAGAACAGGCGATTTCGTTAAAATTACAGACGGACCATTCAATAATTTTTCCGGATTTATTCAAGAAGTGAATGAAGAGAAATTAAAAATAAAAGTTATGGTTTCAATTTTTGGCAGAAAAACTCCAGTTGAAATTGATTTTGCTCAAGCTGAATTTGAAAAATAAAATCAGATAGGTTAAATAATGGCAAAAAAAATTGATAGTTACATCAAGCTACAAATTCCTGCAGGTGCAGCAAATCCCTCGCCGCCGGTTGGTCCTGCTCTAGGTCAAAAAGGCGTTAACATTATGGAATTCTGCAAGCAGTTTAACGCAAGAACTTCCGATAAACAAGGATTGATTATCCCGGTCGTTATTACTGTTTATTCTGATAAGTCTTTTACCTTTATTACTAAAACACCGCCCGCCGCAATATTATTAAAGAAAGCAGCTAAAGTAGAAAAAGGTTCTGCCGAACCGAATAAAACTAAAGTTGCTAAAGTAACCAGCGCACAGGTTCGTGAAATTGCTGAATTAAAAATGCCCGACCTAAACGCTCACGATGTTGAACATGCAATGAGTATGGTTGCTGGAACTGCACGCAGTATGGGTTTTAGTGTGGAAGACTAATTTTATAAAATAATTTTTAGCGGAACTAAAATGAAAGTTGCAAAGAGAATCCAAGCTATTAATAAGGGTGTTGATAAAACAAAAGAGTATACTGTAGAAGAAGCAATCAAAATTCTTAAAGACACCTCAAAAGTTAAATTCACAGAAACATTGGACTGTGCAATTCGTCTTGGTGTAGATCCACGCCACGCTGATCAGATGGTGAGAGGCACTGTATCTCTTCCACACGGAACAGGTAAAAAAGTTTCTGTTCTAGTGATTGCAAAAGGAGCACAAGCAGAAGCTGCCCTAAAAGCCGGTGCAGAATATGCCGGGTTTGAAGAGTATATCGAAAAAATAAAAAATGGCTGGACCGATGTTGATGTAATAATAGCCACACCAGATACTATGGTAGAAATTGGTAAACTCGGCCGCGTCCTTGGACCAAAAGGTTTAATGCCAAATCCAAAAAGCGGAACTGTTACTCAAGATGTTGCAAAAGCTGTTAAAGAAGTTAAAGCAGGTAAAATCGAGTTCAGAGTTGAGAAGGCAGGAATTGTTCACACTGCACTGGGCAAGTTGGATTTTACAATTGAACAGTTAGCAGAAAACACGCGCGCTTTTCTTCAAACAATTATAAAGATGAGGCCCCCTTCAGCAAAAGGAAATTACGTTAAAAGTCTTTATCTCTCATCAACAATGGGTGCCGGTTTGAGAATTACTAAGGATGAAGTAACTGTTTCTGCAAAGCACGACTAAATAAATTTTACGCACTCGTGTCCCGCCAGAGGCGGGATAAATTAAATGCTTCTACATTATTAATAAGTGTGTTGTTATAACTGAACAGGAGTATGATGAAAAAAGAAGAAAAAGGAGAGATGATTGAGCAGATTAAAGAACTTGTAAAGAACTCTTCTGCAATACTGCTTGTTAATTACAGCGGAGTGAACGTTGCAGATATAAACAAAATTCGTTCGGACTTCAGGAAAGAAGGAGTAACATACAAGGTCTTTAAAAATACCCTCTTCAAAAAAGCCCTTGAGCAATTAGGAGGTTACGAAAAATTTAATACACAGCTTGTTGGAATGGTAGGTGTTGTTTTTGCCGGTGAAAATTTTGTTGCGCCTGCAAAAATCATCAAAAAATATTTTGATGAAAAACAAAAACTTTCCTTCAAGGGTTGTTATATCGAATCAACATTCTACGGCGCTGAACAGTTGAACGCGATTGCATCAATGCCGACTAAAGATGAAATTATGGCTGGTATTGTTGGAAGCATTGCGGCACCGGCAAGTGGAATTGTTGGAACAATCAATGCGGTTATTAGCGGTCTCGTTAGTGTTGTAGACGAAATCAGCAAAAGAAAAGCTGCATAATTAATCGTAGAAATGAATAATTAATTTTGTAACAGGAGATATAAAATGTCAGAAAAAATTGTTGAAATAGTAGAGAAGATTAAAACTCTTACACTCGTTGAAGCATCAGAATTAAAGAAAGCGCTGGAAGAAGAATTTGGTGTAAGTGCTGCAGCGCCAGTAATTATGGCAGGCGCAGCGGCTCCGGCAGCAGCAGCTGCAGTTGAAGAAAAAACCGAGTTCGATGTTATTTTACAAGCTGCGGGCGCCACAAAGATAAATGTTATTAAAGTTGTTCGAGCTCATACCGGTCTTGGCTTGAAAGAAGCGAAAGACTTGGTTGATGGAGCACCAAAAACTGTTAAAGAAGCTGTCTCTAAAGATGAAGCCGAAAAAATAAAGAAAGAACTCGAAGAAGCAGGCGCTACTGTTCAAGTAAAATAAGCTGCTTCATTTCCCTTCATTCTATTTAAATTGGAGTGGTAAGATGGTAAAATCCGTCTTACCACTTTCTTTCATTATTTAAATGAAAGAAAAAATATAATAACCACATTGGAGGTTAGGGTTGGAAAAACAAAAAATGAACAAAAGCACAGGTAGAATTACTTTTGCTTCTATTTCTCAAACGGTAAAAGTACCGGACCTTTTGAATATTCAGCTGGATTCTTTTGAAGAATTTATCCAGTTGAAAACTCAGCCGTCGCTTAGAGAAAATAAAGGTTTACAAGCAGTATTCAATACCAACTTCCCTATCTTCGACAACAAAGAATTTTACAGATTAGATTTTATTGAATACCATATTGAGAAACCACGCTTCTCTATAGCAGAATGTGAAGAGAGAGGATTAACTTATTCTGCTCCGCTAAAAGCAAAGCTGCGTCTTTCAACAAGGGATGATGAAACGGGAGAATATGTTAATTCTGTAGAGCAGGAAGTTTACCTTGGTAATCTTCCTTTTATGACCGGACGCGGAACATTTATAATTAACGGTGCAGAAAGAGTTATTGTAAGTCAATTGCATCGTTCACCCGGAGTTGCCTTTGCTCAAACGCTTCATCCAAACGGCACACCAATTTATTCGGCAAGAATTATTCCTTTCAGAGGTTCGTGGGTTGAATTTGCAACAGATATTAATAATGTTCTCTACGTTTATATAGACCGCAGAAAGAAATTTACATCAACAACTTTGCTGAGAGCGCTCGGCTACGAAACTGACGAGCAGATTTTGAACTTGTTCAACTTAATTGAAGAAGTTACGGCTAAACAACTCAATGTTGATAAACACATCGGAAGAATTGTTGCTAACGATATTATAGACACACACACCGGCGAAATTCATGCATCAAAGGATACCGAACTAACCGAAGAAATTATTGAGAACATAAAATCTTCAGCGGTATCAAAAATTCAACTGCTCAGCATCGAAACTTCTCTTGAGCAGGACCTGATTATAAATACACTGAAGAAAGATACGTCGATTAATAAAGATGAAGCTCTTTATGCAATTTACAGGCAGCTGCGTTCCAGCGAAGCACCGGATATTGATACTGCAGTTGGATTGATTGACAAACTATTTTTTAATGAGAAAAGATATGACCTTGGCGATGTAGGTCGTTTCAGAATGAATGACCGCCTAAATCTCAATGTTCCGGATAATGTAAAAGTTCTTACTGTAGAAGATATCATAGCAATCATGAATAATATTATCAAGTTGAAAAACGGTAACGTTACCGTGGATGATATAGACCATCTTGGGAACAGAAGAGTTAGGACCGTTGGCGAACAATTACAACAACAATATAATGTTGGCTTGGCAAGAATGTCGCGCACAATAAAAGAACGAATGAACATGCGGGATAACGAAAACATGCAACCGCAGGATTTGGTAAACGCGCGAACAATCAGCAGTGTTATTAACGCGTTCTTTGGCACAAACCAGCTTTCACAATTTATGGATCAAACAAATCCACTTTCCGAACTTACGCACAAGAGAAGAATTTCTGCATTAGGCCCGGGCGGTTTGACCCGTGAGCGTGCCGGCTTTGAAGTGCGCGACGTGCATCATTCTCACTACGGACGTTTGTGTCCAATCGAAACGCCAGAAGGACCTAATATCGGTCTAATTTCTTCACTTACAATTTTTGCACGTGTTAATCACTACGGATTTTTAGAAACGCCATATAGAAAAGTTAAAGATGGAAGAGTTTCAAACAGCATTGATTTCTTAAGTGCAGATCAGGAAGACGAGTTTATAATTGCACAGGCAAATGCACCTATAGACGAGCAGGGTAAATTCTTAGTTGATAGAGTAAAGAGCCGCGAGCGTGGTGAATTTCCGATTGTTCCGCCGGGTGCACTTCATTATATGGATGTTGCGCCGGCACAAATTGTTTCGGCTGCTGCGGCATTAATTCCTTTCCTTGAACACGATGACGCAAACAGAGCTTTGATGGGTTCAAACATGCAGCGTCAAGCTGTTCCCCTTTTGGTTCCGCAAGCGCCAATTGTTGGAACCGGAATGGAACAAAAAATTGCACGCGATTCACGTTCGGTAATAATTGCCGAAGATAACGGTGTTGTTGAATATTCCGATTCAAGAAAAA
>JBFLWC010000395.1:0-5504 GCA_040758415.1 Bacteroidota bacterium
AAGAAAAGTAAAAATGCCATCGTCATAGCAATGGTTCCGTCGTCAATAAAATCCGGCTTCGGAAATATTTTAGACCAGCCGGGAATTTTGGTGAATCCCAAATCAAGCTCAACCCGAAAAATCCATAGCAAAGATGCTGCAACAAAAATTAATGAAATAATTTTCTCTTCAAAAACCATCATGCCAAGTTTATCTTTTTCGGTGCGGATTATCTTGGGATCCATTATCAGATCTTTAGGCAAACGGAAAAGGATTTTTGTTAAAAGCAACCAAACCAAAAACATCATTGCTATCATTATTGGAACAGCAAACTTCATCCAATCGCCAAAAAGAATTTCAGGATTGTTAGGAAAATAAATTTTATATACACGCTGGAAAACTAAATTCGGTGGTGTACCTATAAGCGTTCCAATTCCTCCTATTGAACATGAATATGCAATACCCAGCATAAGAGCAATTGCAAATTTTGATGTGCGCTCTTTACCAAACTCGTCTTCCATCTTGTAAAGAATTGCTAAACCAATCGGAAGAATCATCACTGCTGTTGCTGTGTTTGAAATCCACATTGAAATAAATCCCGCAGCACACATAAATCCCAAAACAATTTTTGCCGGACTCGTCCCGAAAATGCTGATCACATTCAGTGCGATCCGTTTGTGAAGATTCCACTTTTCCATTGCAATTGCAATAAGAAACCCTCCCATAAAAAGAAAAATTGTTGAGTTGATGTAAGCTTCCGAAGTTTGCTTTCCGGAAAGGGCACCGGTAAGAGGAAACAAAACAAGCGGTACAAGCGATGTAACCGAAAGCGGCACTGCCTCAGTAATCCACCAGATTGACATTAACGCAGCAACTGCAGCAACTAATTTAGCACCATAAAATTCTGCGCCGAAATCAAAAAATAGAACGATGCAAAATGCAGAGATGATGCCGAGAAAAATTCCTAATTGTCTAATAATTATTTTTTCATCAGTCATCTGCAAATTCTTCTCAACTTTTAAGCGACCCAACAATGTCGAGTTCTAACTCTTCTTCACAGAAGAACGCTTCGCCGTAATCCTTACCAATCTTAAATCCAAAATATTTTGCGCGTGCTTCAATAAATTTCAAAAAGTTGGGTTGACTTATAAACGTTTCCGGTTCTATGCTTTCCGGGTTGTGAAACTGAGTATCGTAAACTTTTACGGCTTTCATTTTTGTTTCAAATGTTTCGCTAATATCAACTATGAATGACGGTTTGAATTCGTAAGTCTGCATGTAATAAAAAAGTTTTTGGGGACGGAAGGGTTCTTGAAAGCGATTGTCGTATTCAGTATTGATCTTGGGCAAACCGGAAAAAAACATTGCTTCTTTTACCAGCTGGCTTGTGCCGATATGATCGGGATGGCGGTCATTCAAATATGGTGCGAATAAAATTTTTGGACGATGCTTTCGAATTCGTGAGATAATTTTTTTTAGGTATTTTTCGTTGAATTTCAGACTACCGTCTTTAAAACCAAGATTTTCCCGGTGAGTCAATTTCAAAATTGCGGCAGCATTTTGTGCTTCTTGTTTTCTTATAGCTGCTGAACCGCGTGTTCCTAACTCGCCTTTACTCAAATCAATTACTCCAACCTTAAATCCAATCCGGGCAAGTTTTGCAATTGTTCCGCCCATAGAAAGTTCTGCATCATCGGGATGAGCTGCAAAAACTAGAACATCAAGTTTCATATTTGTCTCTCCATTTAACTTTTAAGCTGCATTTTAATATGGATAAATATTCAATGAACAAGCAACTCTTAGAAACATATTCAGATTATCTGATGAGTTCATTTTCATATACAATCCGTCAGCTGACGGACAGGATTATCATTATTGGTAGAAGGAAGCATTAGTACATCAAGAAGGATAATTGTTTAATCAAATTGTTGCATCTTCTTTAATCATAACAATACTTGTCCCGCCGCTAATTTTTGTTACATAAGTTTTAGCTTCCAGATTAAATCTTTGTTTATACATTTTGGCAATTGATTTACTTACTGTCTCAATTGCATTATTCTCAATTAGATTAATAGTACAACCTCCAAATCCGCCCCCCATCATTCTTGAGCCATAGATGTTCGGACTATCTTTTGTCAGTTCAACAAGGAAGTCGAGTTCTTTACAGCTTACTTCATAATCTTTACTCAGTCCTTCATGCGTTTGGTACATTAACGCTCCAAATGTTTTTAAGTTGTGTACTTTTAACGCATCACATGCATCGAGTAGTCTTGAATTTTCTTCAACAACATATTTACAACGCCTGTAGATAACTGGATTTAATTTGTTTTTAAATTCTGTAAGAAGATTTAGAGAAACATCACGAAGACTTTGTATTTGCGGAAATTCTTTTTTGATTATCTCAACTCCTTCACCGCATTCTCTTCTTCTTTTATTATATTCCGATGAAGCAAGTGAATGAGAAATATTTGTATTAAAGAGAACGATCGAAACATTTTTATAATCAAATGGAAAATATTCGCACTCAAGCGAGCGGCAATCAATGCGAAGAACGTTACCATCTACACCAAAAATATTTATATATTGGTCCATAATTCCACAGTTAACACCAACAAATTCGTTCTCTGATTTTTGGGCGAGTTTAACAAGAGATAATTTGTCTATTCCTAAATTGAAGATATGGTTCAATGCAAAAGCTAACCCGGCTCCTATTGCCGCAGAAGAAGACAACCCCGCGCCAATCGGTATATCTCCGCCAAACACGCAATTGAACCCTTTAATATTATACCCGGATTTATTTAATTGATCAACAACTCCCATCAAATAATTGGGCCAACTCTTTTCTTGCTTCTTGCTTCTTGCTTCTTGATACTTGATGCTTGGTGCTTGATGCTTGATACTGGATGCTTGATACTTGATACTTGATGCTTGATACTGGATGCTGTCGTTCATATCCAACGAAAAGAGAGAACATGTTTCATCATTTCGAGGAGTGATTGCAAAGTAAATTGCTTTATCTATTGCGGCTGGAAGAACAAAACCCATATTATAATCTGTGTGCTCGCCTATTAGATTAACTCTTCCCGGTGAACGCACGATCAAAGGGTCTTCATTAAAAAGCTCTTTAAATTTTTTGAGGACCAACTCCGTACTGTTCATTTGTTATTCTACAGTTTGCTTTCTTGTTTTAAAATACAAAACAGCACCAAAGATTAACATTACGGCTCCCCACCAGATAGCAGGATGAGCTTCTACGAGAACAGTTTTTACTTCCGGCGGATTTATAAACTGATAAACTCCCGATAGAAAAATTATTCCGCCCATCACAAGTAAAATCAATCCCACAAAAAACCAGATCGGTTTCATGACTACTCCCTACCCTCTTCCAAAGGAAGAGGGAATTATTTAATAAATCATTTTTTTCACAATCCCTCAAATTAAAACTCCTTCTCCCTTTGGGAGAAGGTTGGGATGAGGGCTTTACCAGAATAAGAGATTAAGAATTACAAGAACAATTAAAGAAATAATTGCAACAAAGCCGGGACGTTTAACAAACGGTAAATGAGCATCGTGTTTTTCATTAGTTAATCCTTTTACCAAACCAACAAGTTCTTCTTTATCTTTTTTCTTAGTGAACAAACTAATAATAACAGTAACAACAGCACAAATCAACCAAGCCCACCACGCACGCCAAAAGTTTGCTGCCATATCACTTTGTACATCCGACATTGTAATTATACTTTGACTAAACCACTGAAACTTTACTGCCATCCACATTGCAAACGATGAAACCATTCCCGCTACCAACCCCCAGAATGCACCGTTTGGTGTAATCCACCAAACAAACATTCCGAGAAGCATTGTTGCAAAGAGCGGGGCGTTAACCCAGGAAAAAATTGCCTGCATATAATCCATAATGCTCGGAAAACTTTTTGCCCAATATGCTGTACCAAGAGAAATTATAACTCCAATAATTGTTGATGTACGTCCCATCCAAAGCAAATGTGCATCCGATGCTTTTTTATTCAAAACGGATTTGTATATGTCGTAAGTCCAAACGGTGTTGAAAGCGCTTATATTACCTGCTTGTCCAGCCATGAACCCTGCAAGTAATGCCGTAACACCAAGTCCAACAAGCCCGGATGGATAATATCTCGCAATTAAAAGAGGTAGTGCAGAATCGTAATTTATTTGTCCTCCGTTCTGTAAAAGTTTGAAGCCGCTCTTCGTATCTATCGAAAGCGCAATTGCAATCAATCCAGCAAGAATTACAATGAATGGTAAAGCCATCTTAAAAAATGAAGCAAGGATGGGTGTCATCCGTGCTGAACGTAAATCTTTTGCAGAGAACGCACGTTGAACAACCAAAAAATCCGTCGTCCAATATCCGAACGAAAGAACAAAACCGAGTCCCAAAACAATTCCGCCCCAATGAATGAACATTCCGTTCTGAGTTGGATCGGATGAAGTTGACCAGAGAGTTGTAAATGAAACTTGAGAACTGTATTCATTTATACGCGTTATAATTTCTTTTATGCTTCCAATCTCTATTATTCCAAGAACGGATACTAGAAAGAGTCCAAACCAGATCATAAAGAATTGAATTATCTCTGTGAAAATTGCCGACATCAATCCGCTTAATCCAACATAACAGGCAACGGTAATTGCCGAGACCCACATACTTACATCCCAGTTCCATCCAAGAAAAGTATGAAGGACAAGTGCCATCGCATAGAGATTAATTCCCGAAACAAGAAGCGTCATTATTGCAAATGCAATTCCATTTAACACGCGCGTTTTTTCATCAAAGCGAAGTTTAAGATAACCAGGCACAGATTTGATTTTACCGCTGTAGTAAAACGGCATCATATAAATGCCAAGAAATACCATTGCTGGAATTGCACCTATCCAATAAAAATGTGCAACATACATTCCATACTTGAAAGTATTACCGGTCATCCCAAGAAGCTCGAGCGCACCAAGGTTTGCAGAAAGAAATGCCAAGCCGGCAACCCAGGAAGAATTTTTTCTGCCCGCAAGAAAAAAATCATCTTCATTTTTTGTGAACTTGCGCAGGTACCATCCAATTCCGAGAACAAATGCAAAGTAGATTAAGATGATTACCCAATCTACAAATGTTAATCCTATTGCTTGCATAAAATTTCCCTTTTGCTAGAATAATAATATTGGTTCGTATTTGGGAATTGATTTTTTCTTGGTTCGTCTAACAACTTTTTCTTTTTTATCGGTTAAAAAGTAAAGACGAATTTCTGTGGTGAGTCCTTTGTTAACAACTCCTAATTCAAAATTAGAAGCTTTGTTAGAATGCTTTGGAAAAAGATTTATCTGTTGTTGAGGTTCAAGTGTTATTGGAAGCATGTTTTCTAAATAAAATTATTTAGTAATTCACCTTACGCAGCAGAAGTATTTTTTAATGAAATTCTCACGAAGTGATGGCTTTGCCACAAATAACAAAAAACAAAAACCAAACAAGCACCAATTTTCAAATTCCAATTTCTTTAGGA
>JBFLWC010000396.1:0-5357 GCA_040758415.1 Bacteroidota bacterium
AGCTACTACACATTTTTTCTGATCTTCTATTCTTTGTGTAACTCGATTGTAAGTCTTCAACGGCAATCCATAAATTTTTATAAAACCTTCGGAAGCCGTATGGTCAAATTGGTCTTCTGCGGTATAAGTTGCAAGTGCCGGATCGTAAAGAGAGTAGGCAGAAGTTCTTCCGCTTATGCGAATGGTTCCCTTATAAAGTTTTACTTTCACAAGTCCCGTTACACGCTCTTGTGTTCTATCTATAAATGCTTGAAGAGCTTCCCTCAGAGGTGAGAACCAGAGGCCGTTGTAAATCAAATTAGAGTATTCTTGAGCAACTAATGTTTTGTAATGTGCAACCGATTTTTCCAAAGTCAATCGTTCCAGTTCTTTATGAGCACAGTGAAGAATTGTTGCTGCCGGTGCTTCGTATACTTCACGCGATTTTATACCTACCAATCTATTTTCTACCAGATCAATTCTTCCAACAGCATTACGCGCTCCAATTTTATTTAACGTTTGCACTAATGAAATGCTTTCCATTGCTGCACCGTTTATTCCAACTGGAATTCCCTTTTCAAACTCAATCATAACTTCTTCTGTTGCGTCGGGCGCATTCTCCGGCGGCAATGTTGATTGAAACGCATCTAATGGCGGCTCAACCATCGGGTCTTCCAGCACCCCGCACTCTATACTTGTTCCCCAGAGATTTTCATCAATTGAGTAGGGCGAATCTTTAGTTGCTGCAACGGGGATGTTGTGTGTTTGTGCATACTCAATTTCTTCTTCGCGTGATTTGAATTCCCACATTCTTAAAGGTGCCAGATTTTTTAAATCCGGAGCTAATGCGCCAACCGAAACCTCAAAGCGTACTTGATCATTACCCTTGCCGGTGCAGCCATGAGCTACCATATTTGCATTTTCTTTTCTCGCAACTTCAACAAGCGCTTTAGCAAGAAGAGGGCGTCCGATTGACGTTGCCATCGGATATGCATCTTCATACATTGCACCGGCTTTGAGTGCGGGGAAGACATATTCTTCCAAAAATTCTTTGCGTAAGTCTTCTATGTAAACTTTGGATGCACCGCTCTTTATTGCCTTTTCTTCCACACCCTTCAGTTCTTTTGTTTGTCCCAAGTTTCCGGTGAATGTTATAATCTCGGCATCAAAATTATTTTTGAGCCAGTGAACCATGACGGATGTATCTAACCCGCCAGAATATGCGACAACAATTTTATTTTTACTCATTATTTTATTCCCAATATTGTTTTTACTTGTACGATTGTTTTTTTGATTTTTTTTGTTGACTGCGGAACAACAATGATTGTGTCGTCTCCGGCAATTGTTCCAAGGATTTCCGGATTGTTTTGTTTATCAATAAAGACAGCAACACCCTGTGCTCTGCCCGGAAAAGTTTTTACAATAATCATGTTTTCATTTCCGTTCACAGAAATTATCTCTTCAGCAATTCGATTCTTCAAAGCAGCTTCGTCTCCTGCAGCGCCGAGTTTGTAAATCAATCCTTTTGCTGTAGGAAGGCGTGCAATGCCAAGCTCTGTCAAATCACGCGAAAGAGTAGCTTGTGTAACTTTAACTCCATACTGCTTTAATGTTTTTTGCAGCTGTGTTTGATTTGATATACTCTGCGTTGAAATTAAATTTTTAATCAGAGCATGCCTTTTTTGAATATCTTCTAATTTTTTACTCATAATTTTTCTCCTGTTTTTTTCAAACCTCCCCTTTGGCATTGCCACTATGTGGGGAGGTAGGGAGGGGCTTTTATTCACCCACTATCTCAGTTCCAATACCTTCCTTTGTAAATATTTCTAACAAGAGAGCATGTGGAATTCTTCCGTCAACGATATGAATTTTTTGAACACCGGCATCAATTGCCGAAAGTGCCGACTCTACTTTTGGAATCATACCGCCGCTGATTATTCCATCCCGGATAAATTTTACCGCATCCTCGCGAGTTAGATGTGAAATTAATTCATCGTTAGCTTTTACTCCTTCGATATCTGTCATATAAACAAGTTTTGATGCTTCAAGAGCACCGGCGATTGACCCCGCTGCTATATCTGCGTTTACATTGTAAACAGTTCCGTTATCATCAACACCAATTGGCGCAATTACAGGTAAGTATCCATCCTTCAATAAATTTTTTATCAATGTTCTATTCACATTAACAACTTCGCCAACAAATCCCAGCTCTTCCCGTTCATACTTTTTTACAGATACCATTCCGGCGTCAATACCACTAATTCCCACAGCTCGTCCGCCGTGAATATTTATGCGCCTCACAATATCTTTATTGATTAATCCAGCCAGAACCATTTGAACTACATCACGCGTGTCTTCATCTGTGTAACGCTGCCCGTTTACAAATTCTGTTTTGATATCGAGCTTATCGGCAAGCGAAGTAATTTCTTTTCCGCCGCCGTGTACAACTACAATGTCAATTCCTATTTTACGAAGCAAAGTTACATCCTGCGCAACCATTGCTTTTAATTCTCCCTCTTCCATTACAGCGCCGCCGTATTTGATCACAAAAGTTTTTTTCTCAAACTGCTGAATGTATGGCAGCGCTTCAATCAACACTTCTTCTTTACTAAATATTGGCTTCGTCACGTTCGGTAGCTCCCGTTAATCTTAACATACTCTTCCGAAAAATCGCAAGTCCAGCATGTTGCAGAGCTGCCTCCGTAATTTAATTTAATCATCAAATCTATTTTCTCCGATTTCAAAATTTTATTTGCTTCAGAATTTGGCAATGCTACAGTGTAATTTTTTTTTAGTATCGGAACATTGTTAATACTTATTTCAAATTTTGCAGGGTCGAATTCAATTCCGGAATATCCAACCGCGGCAATAATTCTTCCCCAGTTTGCATCTTCGCCGTGAATTGCAGTTTTAACAAGCGGAGAAAGAGCAACAGTCTTTGCTGCTTTTATTGCATCTTCCTGGCTTAGCGCACCTTGAACGGTTATCTCAATCAACTTGGTTGCACCTTCGCCGTCGCGGACAATATCGAGTGCAAGTTTTTTAAGAACTTTATAAAGTTGTTCCTCAAAAATTTTGTATGCTTCGGTTTTCGGCTCTATTGAAATGCCCGATGCACCGTTGGCAAGAGCAATTACCATATCGTTGGTGCTGGTGTCGCCGTCAACAACAATTCTGTTGAATGTTTTATCAACACTATTTTTTAAGAGTGTTTGAAAAAGATTTTTTTCTATTGCAGCATCTGTAGTTATAAATCCAAGCATTGTAGCCATGTTTGGATGAATCATTCCCGAACCTTTTGCAATTCCACCTATGCTTACTTCCTTTCCATCAATCATAAAAGTTGATGAAATTGATTTCACAAAAGTGTCAGTTGTCATTATCGCTTCTGCAGCGTTTATATATTCGCTTTCATCAATCCGGTCGGCAATCTGGTGAATACCATTCACAATTTTTTCAATCGGCATCGGTTCGCCAATTACTCCGGTTGAAGCAACAAAAATTTCTTTTGGATTTACGCCAAGTGTATTTGCAGTTTCATCAGCCATTACAACCGCATCTTCGTAACCTTGCACACCCGTGCAGGCATTGGCGTTTCCGCTGTTTACAATAATTGCTTTAAAAGTTTCACTTTCGTTCAAATGTTTTTTGCTTACAATTACCGGTGCAGCTTGAACTTTGTTGAGAGTAAAAACTGCAGCGGCTGTTGCCGGCAAGTCCGAAACTATCAGTGCAAGATCTTTTCTCGATTTTTTTATCCCGCAGTGAATCCCCGCCGCTTTAAATCCTTTTGGCGCCGTGATGCCTGCGTTTATTTTGTCTGCAACGATTTTTGTTTGTTGCATTTTAGTAACCCTTCTGTTTGTTGAAACCCGAACATAATGTTCATGTTTTGAATTGCTTGTCCCGCCGCACCCTTTACAAGATTATCAATTGTCGAAAAAATTACGAGCGAATTGTTTTCGTTCAGCTTAAAACCGATATCGCAGAAGTTTGTGTGAAGCACATCTTTCATTTCCGGAATTGCAGGTGCAATCATTCGTACGAAAGGAGATTCACTGTAGCTCGATTCGTAAGCATCTAAAATTTTTTTTTCTGTAACGCCGGATTTAACCGTTGCATGAATTGTTGTATATATCCCCCTCGTTACCGGCAGCAGATGCGGGACAAAAGAAAAATTTATTGATGAACTACCAAACTCTTTAAGATATTGTTTGATTTCCGGAATGTGCTGGTGAGTGCCGACTTTATAAGCACGGACACTCTCATTCACTTCGCTGAAGATCATATTTTGTGCTAAAGATTTTCCCGCACCGGATGTTCCGCTGTACGAAACGATGCTGATGAACAATTCTTCAATCATCATCTGGAACAGCAGGGGCAATAATGCCAATAAAATACTTGTCGGGTAACAACCGGGATTTGCAACAAGAGATGCAGATTGAATTTTTTTTTCGTTCCATTCACTCAAGCCGTAAGTAGCTTTCTTCAAAAGTTCAGGTGCTAAATGATCCTGCTTATAATATTTTTTGTACTCACAGGCGTCATTCAATCTGAAGTCGCCGCCGATATCAACTACTCTAACATTTGAATTTATCGTCTCATCTACTACTTGCATGGATTGCCCCGAGGGCAAAGCGACAAACAATAAATCTATCGTATCAAGCGCATCCTTTTTGAAGTGTTCGATTTTGAGCGAAATCACCCCGCGTAATGATGGATGAACTTCTTCAATGAAATTTCCAGCTGAAGAATAGCCGAACAATTTTGTAATCGTAACTTCAGAATGGCTGAGAAGAAGTTTGATTAGCTCCACCCCGGAATAACCGGCAGCACCAACTATGCCTACATTTATCATTTTACACAACTTGAAAAATTAGTGGGTATAATTATACATAATTACGCATAATTATGCAAGACCAAAAAAAGTAAGAGTAAGATTAAGAGAAAGATGTGTGGATAATTTGTTTGTAACGGATGATTTACTGTATAACCAATGTTGAACCGCTGTTTAAAGACACTAAATTTTATTCAACTCATCTACTTTTCCATGAAAAGTTTAAGTGCATAAAAGAGCAAGAAGACAGCAAAGATTTTTTTCAACAAACTTTCAGGAAGAGAAACTGCAACTTTTGAAGATAGAAAACTCCCGATCAAGAATGTAATACTCATTAAAGCAGCAGCTTTTATATTCACATAACCCGCCTTGTAGTAATTTAGCACTGCAAGAATTCCAAGCGGAGGCAGCAACAAACCAAGCGAAGTGCCTTGTGCTTCTTGTTGGGAGTACTTTAAAAGATATACTAGAGCCGGAATAACAATAATTCCCCCGCCAATTCCCAAAATTCCGGCAGACAATCCGGCAACAAGCCCGATCA
>JBFLWC010000397.1:0-3159 GCA_040758415.1 Bacteroidota bacterium
GCGTGTGAATGCAATCTTCTTTCCGTCCGGAGAAAATTTTGGATTTTTCTCCTCTTCATCGTTGTTCGTTAATCTCTTGAATGTGTTCTCTTTCAGATTGAAATAGTAGAGATCATTTTTTTGATTGAAGAGGAATCTGGAATAATCTTTTGTGGTAACAGCCGCGCTGTAAAGGGAAAATCCTTCCGGCAGTTCTACTGATGAATAATCAATAAATAGTTCCGATTTTCCATCAGCAGCATTAACCTTCACCAGCGTCGTTTTTGAATCCGGTTTTGCCGGGTCTGTTTTTATTTCGAGATAATAATTTTCATCAAGCCAGCCCTGAATGCGCGGCAGCATGCCGGTTAAGCGCGGCTCTGCAAATTTATAAACTTGTTTATAAGTAAGTTTTTTCTTTTGGGCGGATAGTTCGGAGTTGAAAAAGGAAATGCTTAACAAAAAAAGTAATATACCAACTCGAAATATTGTTCTTAACATTTAACTACCTCCAAGATTATTCAACAACAATTTTAAGTTTTTTTCCTTTTTAATAGGTTAGTTGTCTGCAATCAGTATTCGTAAAATCTTACCACGCATACGCTTCCGGTGCCTGGTTGCCCGGTCCGGGCCAAATTTCATCGAGCTTCTTCAAAGTTTCATCGTTCAATTTAAGTTCAAGTGCTTTCACATTTTCTTCAAGTTGTTCAACAGTTCTTGGACCAACAATTGGAGCAGTTACAACAGAATTGTTAAGAACCCAGGCAAGCGCAACGTCAGCCGGTTTTTGATTTATCTCTTTGCACAAATTTTCATACGCTTCAATTTGAGGATGGAGTTTTTCGGCAGATTTTTGGAGCGGCTCGCGGGTTCTTCTTCCCTCTTTTGTTTTTTCTAAAACTCCGCACAGTATTCCACCTCCAAGCGGACTCCATGGAATCAATCCGATTCCAAAATGTTTGCACGCAGGTATTACTTCCAGTTCTATTTGTCTGTTACGTAAACTATAAATACTTTGTTCGGAAACGATTCCCAAAAAATTTCTCTGCTTCGCTTTGTAATGTGCTTCTGCAATATTCCATGCTGCAAAGTTGCTGCTGCCTACGTATAAAATTTTCCCTTCCCGCACAAGCTGTTCCATCGCTTGATAAATTTCTTCCCACGGTGTGTCCCGGTCTATATGATGCATCTGATATAGATCAATATGATCGGTTTGCATTCGTTTTAAGCTCGCTTCGCATGCTTTGCGAATATGATAAGCAGAAAGTTTTGCATCGTTTATGCCGCTTCCCATTTTTCCATAAACTTTTGTTGCAAGAACAATTTGATCTCTCCGCGATTTATCCTCTTCAAACCAACGACCGATAATTTGTTCGGTAACACCTACACCAAGATCCCAGCCGTAAACATTTGCCGTATCTAAAAAATTAATTCCGAATTCAAGTGCGCGGTTCATTATTTTATAACTGTCCGGTTCGCTTGTATAAGGTCCAAAGTTCATTGTGCCGAGACAAAGTTTGCTTACCCTTAAGCCGGTCCTACCGAGAAATGTGTATTCCATTTTATTTCCCTTCTATTTTTTGCTGCTAAATCTAATAAAGAAGTTGTAGAATGGTCAAACTCTGAATCGAATAAATTTTGCAAAGAAAAATCTTTACGATGTTGTTTATCTCAGATTTTATTTATGGTTAGATTTTATTATGAGGCAATGTAAAATTTTCTTCCCAGTATTTAATCAGTCTAATTCTTTCTTCCAAAAACGAATTTGTTTTTCAACTTCTTTTGGCGAAGTGCTTCCTTGCGACTTTTTATTTTGAATGCTTACGCGCGCAGTGAGTAATTTGAAAACATCCTGCTCGAACTTTGAAGATATTTTTTTGTATTCAGTAAGAGTGAGCCCATTCAATTTTTTGTTCTGATCAACAC
Source organism: Bacteroidota bacterium (assembly GCA_040758415.1). Taxonomy (GTDB): domain Bacteria; phylum Bacteroidota; class Ignavibacteria; order Ignavibacteriales; family Melioribacteraceae; genus Fen-1258. The sequence continues at coordinate 1,906 of JBFLWC010000397.1, forward strand.
ACATTGCAACAATTTTTCCAACTATGTTATGTGCTTTTCTAAACGGAACGTTTTTACGAACAAGATAATCTACTAAATCCGTTGAGAGCAGAAGATCTCCATCAAGTTCTCTCTCAAATCTATTTTTGTTGAAGTATGTGTGCTTTAACAATTCCGAAGCAAGAAGCAGACAATCCTCAGTTGTATCTACAGCTTCAAAAAGATGAACCTTATCTTCCTGCATATCGCGGTTGTAAGCCAGCGGCAATGCTTTCATAATCGTAAGCAGTCCAACAAGTGAACCGTAAACCCGACCTACTTTTCCGCGGATTAATTCTGCAATATCCGGATTTTTTTTCTGCGGCATTAAACTGCTTCCGGTAGAAAAAGCATCATCAAATTGAGCAAATGAAAACTCTTGAGAGCTCCACAAAACCAACTCTTCGCTCAGACGGCTAAGGTGCATCATCACTATGGCACAATCATTTATGAGTTCGATCATCACATCGCGGCCGCTCACTGCATCGAGCGAATTTTCAACAATGCCGTTCATTCCGAGAAGTTCCGCAGTGTAACTGCGGTTTATTGGTAAAGTTGATCCGGCAAGCGCAGCTGCGCCTAACGGCGATTTGTTTGCGCGCTTCAAGCAATCGTTGAACCGTTCAACATCACGCTCAAACATTGAAACATAAGCAAGCAGATGATGCGCAAACAAAAGCGGCTGCGCACGCTGCAAATGTGTGTACCCCGGAACAACAGTTTCTTTGTGCTGCTCTGCTTTGACTAATAAAGTTTTTTGAAGTGTGCGTGTGTGTTTTATTAGTTGCCCAATTTTTTTCCGCATATAAAGCCGCTCATCAAGCGCAACCTGGTCGTTTCTAGAGCGTGCGGTGTGCAGCCGCTTGCCGCGCTCGCCTATCTTTTCCACTAACCTTTTTTCAATTAACGAATGAATGTCTTCATCTTGCCAATCAAATTTCAGTTTACCGGAAGAAATTTCTTTTCTGATTTCCTCCAGTACATTCAAAATGGCTTTGCCGTCATTAGCGGAAATAATTTTTTGTTTCATCAACATCTGAACGTGTGCTTTGCTGCAGTCAATATCTTCGTTGAATAATTTTCCGTCAATATCAATTGACGAAGAAAATTTCAGGGCTGTATCCGCCAATGATTTTTTAAACCTGCTATCCCAAAGCGCCACTGCCCAGCCCCTCCCTTCCCACATAGTGGCAATGCCAAAGGGAAGAGTTTTTAAAAACTAATTTAGTTTTATTT
>JBFLWC010000398.1:0-2838 GCA_040758415.1 Bacteroidota bacterium
AGCCCGGTAGCATTGAAACTACGATAATAGCAATAATCACAAAAGAAAAATTATTTTTTACAAACGCTAAATTTCCAAAAAAGTAACCGCCGTAAATAAACGACGCGCACCAAAAAATGCCTCCTATAATATTGAAGGCGATGAACTTCGAGTAAGTCATCGAACCAACACCTGCAACGAACGGGGCAAATGTTCGAACTATCGGAACAAAGCGAGCAATTATAATTGTTTTGCCTCCGTATTTTTCGTAGAACCGATGAGTGCGATCCAAATATTCCTTCTTCAAAAAGCGGGAGTTTTTTTCAAAAAGTTTTGGTCCGATATAATGCCCGATCCAATAGTTCACAGTATCTCCAATAATTGCCGCAGCAGAAAGGATAATAAAAAGCAGATGAACATTGAGTGAACCTTTAGCGGCAAATGTTCCGGCGGCAAAAAGAAGAGAATCACCTGGCAGAAATGGCGTAAAAACGAATCCCGTTTCTGCAAATATTACAATAAACAGAATAGCATAAGTAAACGTGCCATACTGTTGAATTAATTCGTGAAGATGTCTGTCGAGATGAAGAAAAAGATCTATGATATATTCCAAGGACTCCATACCCATAATAAAATAAAATGAATGAATGATTAATTAAAACTTCTGTGAGACGCTAGACGTGAAATGTGAGACAGAGAATTAAATTCATCATTTGTCATTCACCATTTATGCCTCGTCCTTCTTATTTCTTATTTCTCATTACTCAACAGTAACAAACTTTTTTCGTCAAATTGTTTTGCCATCAACTGCATTCCTATTGGTAAGCCGTCTTTATTTTTTCCGATCGGAATATTTATTCCCGGAATTCCCGCAAGGTTTGCCGGAGTTGTATATATATCGCTGAGGTACATTTCAAGCGGGTCGTTTGTTTTTTCTCCAATCTTGAAAGCAGTGGTTGGTGTTGTTGGAGTAAGAATTATATCCACCTTCTCAAATGCTTTATCAAAATCTTGCTTCAGCAATCTACGAACCTTCTGTGCCTTGCGATAGTACGCGTCGTAGTAACCTGCAGAAAGAACGTAAGTGCCAAGCATAATTCTGCGTTTCACTTCCGAACCAAATCCTTCCGAACGGGAATTAAGATACATATCAAGCAAGTTGCTGCTTTGTTTAGAACGGTAACCATAACGCGCTCCATCAAACCTGGCTAAGTTAGACGATGCCTCAGCAGTCGTTAGGATATAATAAGTTGCGATTGAATATTCTGTATGCGGAAGTTCAATGTCAATAACCTCATGCCCATATTTTTTCAATTGTTCAATTCGATCGAATATTGCGTTTCGTATCTCTTCATTTAATCCGTCAGTAAAATATTCTTTAGGCAAACCAATTTTATATTTTTTGTTCGGGTTAGGATTTGCAAAATAATCCGGTACAGAACTATTTTGACTTGTAGAATCCTTATCATCATAACCGGCAATTACAGAAAGTACAAGCGCAATATCTTCAACATTTTTTGCAAAGGGACCTATCGTATCAAACGAAGAAGCGAATGCAGTTAAACCATATCTGGAAACTCTACCGTAAGTTGGTTTAAGTCCGTAGATACCACAGAATGCAGCCGGCTGTCGGATAGAGCCGCCTGTATCGGTTCCAAGAGCGACATCGCAAAGATTTGCAGCAACGGCAACAGCAGAGCCGCCACTAGAGCCGCCGGGCACACGCGTCTCATCAACCGGATTAAGCACTGCACCAAATGCCGAGTTCTCGTTTGACGACCCCATCGCAAATTCATCGCAGTTGGTTTTACCGATAATGATTGCGTCTTCGTCAATCATCTTTTGAACAGCAGTTGCAGTGTAAAGCGATGTGAAATTTTTTAAAATTTTTGACGAACAGGTAAGAGGACAATCTTTGATTGCTAGAACATCTTTAACTGCTACAACCATACCTGCAAGTTTACCTGCTGTGCCGCTTTCTATTTTTTGCTCAACAATTCTTGCTTGCTCAATACTGTCTTCAAAAATAAAATTGAAAGCATTAAGATGTTTTTGTTCTTCAATCCTTTTGAGAAAACCGTAAACATTTTCTTGTAGAGAAATTTTGCCGGTTTTAATGAATCCTATTTTTTTTAGATGATGTTTATAATTCACCAACTCGAGTTGACCTCAAAAAAAATTATTAGGTGTGAGTAAAAGATTACTTCTTGTCGTTGTTCGATTCGTTCTTCTCGGAAATTTTAATGTCTTCCTGAACATCATTCAAAGCTTTTTTGAATTCGCGCAATCCTTTACCGATACCTTGCGCAAGTTCCGGAATTTTCCTGGCACCAAATAGAATCAAAATTGCAAGGACAATTAAAATTATTTCTCCAGCGCCAATATTACCAAACATACTTACCTCTTTTTATTGTTAGTTTCGAATCAAGTTCGCGAAAAATTTTCTACTACAGATCTAAATATCATTGCACCATCTGTATTGCCAAGCAGCGGATCGCAGCATCGTTCTGGATGCGGCATTAATCCCATTATATTTTTTTTCTTATTCATAATTCCAGCAATGTTCTTCAGCGAGCCATTAGGATTAAATTTTTTATCTGCCTTTCCATTTGAAGAAACGTACCTAAAAAGAATTTGGTTGTTTGCTTCAAGTTCTTTTAATGTCTCTTCATCTGTAAAATAATTTCCTTCGCCATGAGCAACCGGTATTTTCAAAACTTTTTTTGTAATAGATTTTGTGAAAATACTTTTATTGTTCTCAACTCCTAAAAAAACATCTTTGCATACAAATTTTAGAGATTTATTTTTTATCATGATGCCTGGCAGCAAACCAATTTCAAGTAAAATTTGGAAGCCGTT
>JBFLWC010000399.1:0-2385 GCA_040758415.1 Bacteroidota bacterium
ATTGTTCCCAGCAGATATAGGACTGCCATCCTAACAGCTACACCATTTGTAACTTGATCAAGAATTACTTGATATGGCCCGTCAGCAACTTCAGAAGAAATTTCTACACCGCGGTTTATTGGACCGGGATGCAGAATTAAAATTTCTTTGTTATGTTTTTCAATCCGCTCTGAAGTAATTCCAAAATATTTATGATACTCACGCAGAGATGGAATTCTTGTTCCAGCATTTCGCTCAAGTTGAATTCTTAGAATGTTCAGCACATCATTTTTTGCAATTGCTTCATCAATAGTTGCAAAAACTTTTACGCCGAGTGATTCTATTCCAAATGGAATCATTGTTGCAGGTCCGCAAATAGAAACATTCGCTCCCATAGTCTTTAAACCAAAAATATTTGAAAGCGCAACGCGGCTGTGCGCAATATCTCCAACGATGCAAACATTCAATCCTTCTAATTTACCAAGCCGTTCGCGGATGGAGTAGATATCGAGCAATCCTTGAGTAGGATGTTCATGCAAACCATCGCCCGCATTAATAATGTTTGCTTTGCAAATCCGGGTTAAGTAGTGAGGCACGCCGGCTGATTGATGGCGCACAACAATCATATCGAGTTTCATCGCTTCAATATTGCGGACAGTGTCTTTGAAAGTTTCCCCTTTTTTTGCACTGCTTATTGATGTAGAAAAATTTATTGTGTCTGCCGAAAGCCGCTTCTGAGCCAACTCAAAAGAAATTCTTGTGCGCGTAGAATTTTCGTAAAAAAGATTTACGATCGTCTTGCCTTGAAGTGTCGGCACTTTTTTGATTGGTCGTTCAAGAACTTCTCTGAATGTTGTTGCAGTATCAAGAATCAGTTGTATATCTTCTTTTGGAACGCCGTTAAGTCCTAATAAGTGTCTACTTGATAATGACATTTTTTTCTCTCTAATTTTTGCCTGCAGCATCAAAGCCGGGATGAATTTCAGGAGCGTTAACAAGATAAACTGCATCTTCGCCGTCTGCTTCTTTAACACGCACACGTACTTCTTCGTTGATTGATGTTGGAATATTCTTCCCTACAAAGTCTGCTTTAATTGGCAGCTCGCGATGGCCACGATCTACCATTACGCAGAGTTGAATTGTATTTGGTCTTCCAAGATCCATTAAAGCATCAAGAGCAGCACGTACCGTTCTGCCGGTGTAGAGAACGTCGTCTATTAGGATTACGTCGCGGTTGTTCACATCAAAAGTAATGTTTGTTACAGAAATTTCCGGCTGCTTAAGCCGCGTGCGAAAGTCATCTCGATATAGTGTAACATCCAGAACACCGTAACTCGGTACGGAATTGTCAATCTCTTGGATTTTTTGTTTGATCCGTTCTGCAATGAATTCACCGCGTGTTCTCATTCCAATCAAAACAAGATTTTTCGAACCCTTGTTCTTCTCTAAAATTTCGTGCGCAAGACGTGTGAGCGTACGGTTGAAACCTTCCTCATCAATTATTTTTGCTTTTATCTCCATATAAAAAAAATCCTCGTTGACTTTATCAGTCGCCGAGGTCTCCGCGTTTGTTATCTATTTTAATTTCGATTTTCATCCCTTGCTCATCTCTCAGGATAAAGTTAAAGGAAAATTTTCTTACGCAAAGTTAGATTAAAATCAGCTCAGAACAAAATCGTCGTCAAGATTATTGCGTCTTGAATTCTATTCGCCGGTTCATCGCCCTGCCGTCTGAAGTTTTGTTATCTGCCACGGGGCTACTTTCTCCATAACCAACAGCATTCAATCTTGCCGCGGCAACACCTTTAGAAACAAGATAGTTCTTAACAACATCCGCTCTTTTTTGTGCCAGCTTCTTGTTATAGCTTTCAGAACCGATGTTATCTGTGTAACCCTGAATTTCAACTTTTATCTGCGGGTTCTTCAACAATGTTTTTGCAGCGTCGTAAAGAATTGGATATGACTCTGCAGTTAACTTTGCACTGTTGAAATCGAAGTTCACACCAACAAGAACCCATTTATCCAACATCATCGGTTTATCAACAACAACTTCTTTTATTACTTCTTTTGGAATGTGTCTTTTGATCATCTCTTCAATTCTGCCGTAATCAACCGGGTCTTTCACTTCAGAAGATATTCCGGAATAAAGCTGGCAATATTTTGATGGTTCGCCTTTTGCTAAATAATAATTAAAACCAACATTAATAGAAAGGTATGATTTGTAAGGACCGCCAAACAAACCGCCTAATGAAGGACCATCTACACCATCAAATTTATTATCCATTACTGTACGATAATTTATTTCCGTTCTCAATTTCCAATCCGAGTCTAAACCCCAATCCACTCCTAACGCACTATTAATTTGCGTAGCAAAGTAACTACTTCCTAAAATTTTATTTGGTCTAT
>JBFLWC010000400.1:0-5431 GCA_040758415.1 Bacteroidota bacterium
AGAAAGCTCGCCCAATTTTCCTTCTGCCGGTAAAATTGTTACGCCAAACTTAGACTCTCTCAACTTTGCTGCAATTTCTTCAGTGTGATGTCTTGAAATAATATTTACCTGCACATAACCAAGTGCAACTCGTTGTTCAAGTGTAATTCCCAAAATATTTCCGAGTGCAAAACCAAGCGCATAGCCGATCAAGTTGTAGATATTATCCATATGACTTACTATGTAGCGCATCGCAAAAATCCATATCAGTACTTCAAAAAATCCGGCAAGTGCTGCATGATATTTTTTTGATTGCACAACAAGAATTGTTCTAAATGTCCCGATCGTTACATCTGCAATACGCATCAACATTATCAACAGTGCGCCGGCTAAAGTTGTAAGCATTTTTTTCTAAATTCCAATTAAGTAAAAAGATTGTCGTCTAAGTTTTTATCTTTGCCTTGCAAATTTAATATCTATTTGGGAAATGTTCGAAACAGAAAGAAAAGAACTTGTTGATATCATAAAGAAGAAAGGGATAACAAACAAGCGGGTGCTTGATGCATTTATGAAAGTAGAACGCCACCTTTTTGTACCGGATATTATGAAGCAGCACGCTTATAAAGATGTTGCGCTGCCCATTGGCTTGGGACAGACAATCTCTCAGCCATATACTGTTGCATATATGACGCAAGCGCTTGATCCACAGCCCAAACAAAAAATTTTAGAAATTGGTACCGGCTCCGGCTACCAAGCGGCAATTATTTATGAGATGGAAGCGCGTGTTTTTACAATTGAGCGCCATCTTGATTTATATAACTCGGCTATGAAAATATTTGATAAACTGAATATGAAAATTGCAGCACGCTGCAGCGATGGAACAATCGGCTGGGAAGAATTTTCTCCGTATGATGGAGTTATTGTTACAGCCGGCGGACCGGCTATACCTGTGAATTTGAAAAGGCAGCTTGCCATAGGAGGAAGATTGGTGATACCGATTGGAGATAAACAAGTTCAAACATTACAGATTATTTCAAAAATTTCCGGGGATGAATTTCAAACGCGCGAAGTTCCTTATTTTGCTTTTGTTCCACTCATTGGCAAAGAAGGATGGAAAGAAAAGTAATTGTAATTGTTGGTCCAACTTGTTCCGGTAAAACCAGAATTGGAATTTCTCTTGCGGAAAAATTGCGGACGGAAATTATTTCTGCTGATAGCCGTCAAGTTTACAAATACTTAAACATTGGTACGGCAAGTCCAGCCGCTGAAGAACTTACAAAAATCAAACACCACTTTATCAATTTTCTTGAACCCGATGAAGATTATAATGTAAGCAGATTTGAAATTGATGCATTAAAAATTATTGATGAACTTTTCGAGAAAGAAAAAATTCCGTTAGTAGTAGGAGGTTCGGGGCTTTATGTCAAAGCGTTGATTGACGGAATTTTTAATTTAGTAGATGTTGATGAAGAATACCGCGCAGAGTTGAAGCGGAAACGCGAAAGTTTTGGCAACCAATATTTGTATGAAGAACTAGTGAGGATTGATCCGGAGAGTGCATCAAAGATGCTGCCGCAAAATTGGAAACGTGTAATGAGAGCATTAGAAGTTTTTTATATAACCGGCGAACCGATCTGGAAATTTCAAAAAAGTTATAAACGCAATGTTGATTGTAAGTTTATTCAATTTGGATTAAAATGGGAAAGGGAAAAACTTTATCGAAACATAGAGAGACGTGTTGATGAAATGATGACAAACGGGTTGGTTAATGAAGTAAAAAATATTTTTGCGAAAGGTTATACAAAAAATTTGAACGCGTTGAATACTGTCGGTTACAAAGAAATTATCTCTTATCTTGAAAGCGAAATTACATTAGAAAGAGCAGTTGAACTTATTAAAAGAAACACGCGCCGTTTTGCAAAAAGACAATTAACCTGGTTCCGAAAAGATGAACGAATTATCTGGCTGCCCATCGAATCTGAATTTGACATTGATAATGCTGTAACAAGTATATTGAAAGAGTATTACAGAAATTGAATTTGAAGGCAAGTCAAAATTAATAAGGATATATATCAAATTATTTCGCATCATTGCTGGAATATTTTCATTCCATCCTTTCCTTTTATATTTTTGCAAGGAATAAATTATAGAGTTGCAGAGACGCACAATGCAAAGACACCTATCGAAATATTAAAATAGGAATGCTGTGTTGAAAGAAAAAATTAGAATTGCATCGGGACAGGGATTTTGGGGCGACTTGATTGATGCGCCATACACACAAGTAACTGCAGGCGAGGTTGATTATCTTGTTATGGATTATCTTGCCGAGGTTACGATGTCTATTCTTCAAAAACAGAAAAACAAAAATCCAAAGCTTGGTTATGCGCGCGATATTCCTGAATTGATGCAAAAAATCCTCCCCATTTGTAAAGAGAAGAAGATAAAAATTATAACAAACGGCGGAGGCGTTAATCCCGAAGCCTGTGCAGAAGCAATACTTGATGTTGCAAAAAATCTTTCAGCCAATAATTTGAAAATCGCTGTTGTGGTTGGCGATAATATTAAAGACCGGCTCGATGAAATCATCTTTTCCGGCTGCCAATTGAACAACATGGAAACCGGAGAATCAATTTTAAAAGTAAAAGATAATTTACTTAGCGCAAACGTTTACTTTGGTGCAATGCCGATTGTTGAATCGTTACGGAAAGGCGCCGATATTGTTATCACCGGAAGAACTACAGACACTGGTTTAACGCTTGCACCGATGATTTATGAATTCGAGTGGAAAGAAACCGACTACGATTTGCTCTCTGCCGGAACAATTGCGGGACACATTTTGGAATGCGGCGCACAGGCAAGCGGCGGAAATTTTCTTGGTGATTGGGAATCAATTCCTAACCTTGCCGGAATTGGTTTCCCGATTGCAGAAGCTTATCCGGATGGAGAAGTTATAATTACAAAGCATGAATCGCTCGGCGGCAAAGTAAGTTTTGAAACTGTTGCAGAGCAGCTTGTTTATGAAATCGGTAACCCTAAAAAATATATTACGCCGGATTGTATTGCAGATTTTACCTCGGTTCATCTTGAAGAACTTGCCCCTAACCGGGTGAAAGTTTTTGGCGTAAAAGGAATGGAAGCAACTGAATTTTATAAAGTCTCTTGTGCGTATGCAAGCGGCTATTCTTCTACCGGTAATTTAACTTATTCATGGCCAAAAGCATTAACAAAAGCAAAAGCAGCAGATAAAATTTTGCGAGAACGCTTGCAAAAACTAAATCTCAAGTTTGATGAAATTAGAACTGAGTTTGTGGGTTACAATGCATGCCATGGCCCGCTTGCAGCAGAAATTGACGAAGATAGAATTAACGAGGTGATTCTACGCATCGGTGTTCGCGGTTATGATTATGATTCGATCGAAAGATTCGGGAAAGAAATTGCACCGTTAATTTTAACCGGACCACCAAGCGTTACAGGATTTGCCGGAGGAAGACCAAAACCGGCTGAGGTTGTTGCATATTGGCCCGCGCTGATTCCCAAAAAATTAGTTCAACCAGAAGTAAAAATTTTTGAGTTATGAAATGAAGATTAAATTGATTGACATTGCACACGGACGAAGCGGCGATAAAGGAGACGCGGCTAACGTAGGCGTCATCGCCTACGACGATAAAGGTTATGAGATAATTAAAAATCATCTTACGGTTGAACGAGTAAAAAAACATTTTGAAGGTATTTGTCTTGGAGAAGTTGAACGCTTTGAGATGCATAACATTCGCGCATTGAATTTTTTATTGCATAACACACTTGGCGGCGGCGGAACAGTTTCCTTAAAACACGATGCACAAGGCAAAACTCTTGCAGCAGCGTTGTTAAGAATGGAAATAGAAATTTAATTCCGTAGGCACGGGTCTCCAACCCGTCCGAAAAAAATTAGAACAATAAAAAAGAGAAAAACATGTTTGAAGACCAATTAAAACGCTTAAACGACTTTGCACAAAAAATAGAGAATCTACGGGGTTATCTTTAAGTTAGCCGATAAAGAAAAACAGATAGAAGAAATCCGCATACAATCCCAAGCGCCGGATTTCTGGAATGATCAGAAAAAAGCGCAATCAGTATTTCAAAAATCAAAATCACTTCAGGTCTGGATTGATGCTTGGAATAAAATTGACACACAGCAAAAAAACCTTAGAGAGTTTATTGAATTAGCCGAAGCTGAAGGTGATGAGAAATTAGTTGGTGAAATTGAAAGTGAGTTAGACACACTTCAAAAAAATTATTCTGAAGTCGAACTCAAAAGTATGTTAAGCGGGAAAGATGACGGGAAGAATTGCATTCTTACAATTCATTCAGGTGCCGGTGGAACTGAATCTCAAGATTGGGCGCAGATGTTAATGAGAATGTATTTGCGCTGGGGAGAGCAGAACGGTTACAAAATGAATTTGGTAGATTGGCTTGAAGGAGACGGCGCTGGAATTAAAAGCGCAACGATAGAAGTTGAAGGCGAGTTTGCTTTCGGATATTTGAAAGCAGAAAACGGCGTGCATCGTCTTGTGCGCATTTCTCCCTTCGATTCCAACAAGCGCCGGCACACTTCTTTCGCATCCGTGTTTGTTATTCCAGAAATTGATGATACGATCGAGATTGATATCAATCCTGCCGATTTGAGAATTGATACATTCCGCTCTGGCGGAAAAGGCGGACAGAACGTTAACAAAGTAGAAACAGCCGTGCGAATAACTCACATTCCAACGGGAGTTGTATCTGCGTGTCAAACAGAGCGTTCACAGCTGCAGAACAAAACCAATGCATTTAAAATGCTGCGCTCGCGCCTTTATCAGATTGAGCTTGAAAAGCAGGAAGCTGCTGCAAACGAAATAGAAAAAACTAAAATGAAAATTGAGTGGGGAAGCCAAATCCGCTCTTATGTTTTTCATCCTTACAATATGGTAAAAGATCATAGAACGAATTACGAAACATCGGACACGCAAGGCGTGATGGATGGGGGGATAAATAATTTCATTAAAGAATATCTTCTCAAGTTTTCTCAGAATTAACCCTGGCGTTTGAATTTTTTGGAGGAATTAGAATGAAATTTCTTACCGAATATCTCTGGTTCAATACAACAAAGAAGAGAGAGTATATCAACATCACTGGCGATGTTGAGAAGGTATTAAAAAAGAGCGGCATCAAAGAAGGAATGATTTTGGTTTCCGCTATGCACATAACTGCAGGAGTTTATGTTAACGATGCAGAGAGTGGATTGATTCGAGATATTGACGAATGGCTCGAAAGACTTGCACCATTTAAAACGGATTATCGTCATCACCAAACTGGAGAAGACAACGGTGATGCGCATTTGAAAAGTTTGCTCATTCATCATGAAGTAATTATTCCGGTAACGGATTGTAAACTCGATTTCGGTCCGTGGCAGCAAGTTTATTACGCTGAGTTC
>JBFLWC010000401.1:0-3371 GCA_040758415.1 Bacteroidota bacterium
CCCGTTTACGCATAGCAACACCCATTTTGTTCTATCGTGAGCTTTCTATGAATCGCTATTATGTCAATGAACAATTATACCAATTTTATCACTAAAAGGGTGGTCTCCTTTTATTTGTCACTCAACCGTTATGTGTTATTGCGGTGCTCATAGAAAGGAAAATCTTTGTTATGCCTGACTCATTTAAATGTCCCGTCTGTGGAAAACCTCTTTCAGAGGCTGAATATGTTAAAGCTCTTGGTCTTTGGGAAGAACAACAAGAGCATATTAAACACTTGAAAGATGAGCAAAAGAAACTGAAGGAGAAGGAAAAATCAATCAAGAAATCGTTGGAGGTTGAACGAAAGAAATTGAAGCAACAAGAAATGCGCTTCAAACAACAATCTCAGCAACAAGCAAGGCAATTCAAAGCGGAGCAAGCAAAGCTTCGGCAAGAAACGAAAAAGCAACTCATCGAACAGATAAAGAAATCATCTCAGCAACTCAAAAACCAACGCCTTCAACTTCAACGGACATTTCAGCAAAGGATGAAGACCGAAATCAAGAAGGGAATCGAACAAGGAGTTGAAGTACAAAAGAAGGAGCTCAAAAAACAACAGTTAGAACTCAGGAAAACTAAGAATAAAATGGGTCAATTGGAGAATAGTCTTAAAGTCTCAGCAAAGAAGTATGAACAAGCTAACGAAGAAATAAAGAAACTTAAAGAGCAAATTGCAAAAGGTGTTACTCCTCAAATTGAAGGATTACTCGAAGAGAAAAACTTACTCGCAAAACTCAAGGAACTCTTTCCCAACGACAAATTTGAACACCCCGGAAAGGGTGGCGACATCATCCAATTTGTTATTGAGCAAGAGAAGGAAATTGGCCGCATTGTTTATGAGTGCAAGAAGGTCAAAACATTTAACAAGAGCCACGTTGAGCAAGCTAAGGAAGCTCGCCGACAACGAGAGGCAGATTTTGCTGTACTTGTCACGAATGCATTTCCGTCAAAAAAGCAATACTACTTTGTTGAGAAGACTGTGTTTGTCATTAGCCCTGTTAGTCTTGAACCAATTACTTACACGCTTCGTGAAAGTTTGGTCAGGATGGCTTTACTTAAAATGACAAATGAGGCAAAACAAAAAGCGGTTCAGAAAGTGTATGATTATCTTTCAGGTTCTGAGTATAACAACAAAATGAATGATGTTGCGGGCCAACTTATCGACTTGGCAAAAGATCTGAAGGTGGAAATCAAATCCCATAAGGATAGATGGGAAAAGCGCTATTCAATTTACAGCAAACTCTACTCCGACGTCGGGCATATTGATTTTAAGCTCAAAGGATTGATTCAAAACAAACTGGAGAGGGAAGGGACATTGCTTCTACAGCCCAAGAAAGAATTTGTGAAAATTGAGGAACTTGAATAGCGATAATTACATCTTAATGTAATTTGAGAATCAATTCTTTATTCATTTACCTCTTGAAAGGTGTCCTGACATCCAGTTTGCAATGTCCATATTAAAAAGTTAAATTTCATGCGGTTGTTGGTCCGCAGGGAACGCAAAGGAAAGCGAACTGCGGATTTTTTGTATTGGAGGAGATCATGAATAGACTAAAATCTTCAAATATTATTACAGCACTTGCATCAATTGCGATCTTGCAGGGATGCGGTTTATTCTCGCCTGTTTCATATTACGATCCGACCACACACAGGAACCTTATTGAATTAAAAGTTTACACGATGTTTTTGTATGAATCGTTTATGGATGATTCTGTAGATTACGCTGAAATAAAAAACATACGGTTCAAACTTGCATTTGCATACGAATATGAAAAGGGGAAAGGAGAGGCAAATGCGGAAACGGCAGAACTTATAAATAAAATTCAAGAGATGTTTCAGAGACACCTTGATGAACGACTGAAGGATGGAGTATGGAACAAGGCAAATTATGAAAACAAATTGGAGAACATTAAAGAAGCATTTGATACGGCGATAAGTGCTGAACTGTTAAAGAACCAACCTAAGTAAAGGGTACATAATGAGCGCAATAGAAGATTTTTTGACCACAGTCGGTAAGGGAGCGTCAGGGTTAGCAAAAGATGAAATTCTAAACTTTTTTAATTGGGCCGCTGATGAAGGGAATGAATTTACCAAGAAACAAAAAGCGAAACTAAATCGCTATATTCTTCAATTGGCTGCAGGCGAGATCACCCCTAAACAGTTTCAGAGTAATATTGACGATCTTAAAACGCTTACGGAAATGCAAATTCTGAAAATGAAAATTGCAGAAAAAGCGGCCGCTCAACGGCTTGTTGATGGAATTCAAAATCTGATTATAGACAATCTCTTAAAGTTTTTATAGCCATGGCAAAAAGACTCACCTCCAAGAAATCGAAAGCTCCAGCGGCAAAGAAATCTCCTACCGTTCGCAAACGCCCAATTGAGCAATATGAACATAAGGACAAAACCCGTGTGAACAATCCTCCGGTGGGATTGGTTACTCCGGAAACAGATAAAGATGCCGAAAAGAAAGCGTACGCATACGACCCCCATCTTGATCCCCAATTGCAATGGGCGGGAAAAGCGGAACGCACATCGTTTGAAGTGCCGACGGTTTCTTTACATGTGCATGAGCGGATTGACCCCCGCTCTATTATAGAAGCAGTTCGGAAAAAGAACGGCAGCAACTACGAACAACTCTCGCTTTTTTCCAGCAAAGAAGAAAACCCGCCGATGCGCGATGCCGTGGATTTTTACAAGCACTCGCATAATTGGAGCAACCGGCTTATTGCCGGCGATTCGCTTCTTGTGATGAATTCGCTGATAGAAAAAGAGGGGCTTGGCGGGCAGGTGCAGATGATCTACTTTGACCCGCCGTACGGGATTAAATACGGTTCTAACTTCCAGCCGTTTGTCAACAAGCGGGATGTAAAGGATGGCAAGGATGAAGATTTAACACAAGAACCGGAAATGATCAAAGCGTTCCGTGATACATGGGAGTTAGGCGTTCACTCTTACCTCGCTTACTTGCGCGATAGATTATTGCTTGCAAAAGAGTTATTGCACGAAAGTGGCAGCGTGTTTGTGCAGATTAGTGATGAAAATATGCATCATGTTCGGGAGATGATGGATGAAATTTTTAACAAAGAAAATTTTGTAAGCACGATAATTTATGTTAAGACTTCTGGTTTGCAAGCAAAATTAATTAAAACAACTTCAGATTATGTTCTTTGGTATGCAAAGGATATTAACAAGACAAAAGTTAGAAAACTATATCAAGAAAAAATTGCTGGTGATGATGGCGCTTCAAAGTACACTAATATTGAGTTTTCAGATGGAACAAGAAGACCTGCATCAGAAGAAGAGATGATAAACCCAAAACTAAAAGACA
>JBFLWC010000402.1:0-3061 GCA_040758415.1 Bacteroidota bacterium
CTTTAATATTGTCTTGGAGCTGAAACTGAATGATCAAGAAAAAAGAGATTTAGTGGCATTCCTAAGAGTGTTGTGATGAGCATCTTATAAAGAAAATCCAAAATCCAAAGCACAAAATCCAAAAACTAAAATCCAAAATTTAAAAAGGAGTTTTGGATTTTGTGCTTTGGATTTTGGATTTCTTTTTTATTACCCCTCCGGCTAAAAGATAACCCTGTTCGTCATACAAAACTAATGATTGACCCGGTGTTATTGCATTCTTCGGTTCAAAGAATTTTATTTTGATAAGTTGTTCATTCGCTTCGATAACCTCAGCTGCAGCTGCTCTATCGCTATATCGTATTTTTCCAAAAACAATTTCGCCTTTATTCAATCCCGATATGCTTACATAATTTATTTCACCGGCAATGCAAATATCTTCTAACAATTCAACTTTATCACCAATCTCTACCGTATTTGTTTCTTGATCAATATTCTTCACATAAACGGGTTTACCTAAAGTAACACCAAGACCTTTTCTCTGACCAACAGTATAAAAAGGAATACCGCGGTGCGTACCGACTTTTTCTCCGTGATAAAAAATATTACCGCCTTGAATTTTTTCAACAACATCGGGAGCTCTTTCACGTAAGAATCTTTCGTAATTATCATCAGCAACAAAACAGATTTCCTGACTGTCGGGCTTTGTTGCAGTTTTTAATCCAAAATCTTCTGCAAGTTTGCGCACCTGATCTTTTGTATATCCGCCCAACGGAAAAAGTGTTCTGCTCAAACTTTCTTGCGTTAATCCCCAAAGTGCATACGTTTGATCTTTTCTTGCATCGTGCGAGTATTTCAGCAAGTAGCGATTTGATATCGGGTTGTGTTCAACAATAGCATAGTGTCCGGTTGCAACATATTTCGCATCAAGTGAATCTGCTTTCTTAAGTAGTTCTTCCCATTTAA
The DNA here is from genome assembly GCA_040758415.1 of Bacteroidota bacterium. Lineage (GTDB taxonomy): Bacteria > Bacteroidota > Ignavibacteria > Ignavibacteriales > Melioribacteraceae > Fen-1258. The sequence continues at coordinate 946 of JBFLWC010000402.1, forward strand.
TTTTTCTGTTGCAAACAACGCACGGGTTTGGAGTTCTTCCGTTTAAGTATTCATCAACAAAATTATCAATCACAGTTTCTTCAAACGCCTTTGTGAAATCAACAGTGTAGTGAGGAATACCGAATGAGCCGGCAACATTTTTTGCATCAAAGATTGCATCAAGGGAACAGCAGCCGGATTCATGCTTTGGCGCTCCACCTACTTCCATAAATCCCCACGTCTTCATAGTAACGCCTATAACTTCGTATCCTTGCTTGTGTAAAAGCGCTGCAGCAACAGATGAATCCACTCCGCCGCTCATTGCAACTATTACGCGTTTTTCGTTCAATTAATTCCTTTCAGTGAATATTTCTTAATACATCTAACAACAAATATAAAAAATTAGTTTATAACTCAGCTTTTAGCCATTAGTTCTCAGTTAACTGCTAGTATTTTTCTTAACTGCACAATGCTCGAAGTACGAAAGACGAAGTAGGAATGATAAATGATAATTTATTTCTCACGTCTTGCGTCTAGCGTTTCACGTCTAGCGTTTTGCAATAGCTGTATGACAATCACAGATTCTTTAGAAATTCCTTGTAGAAAAAAGAATTGCTACACATGTAACGTAGTTTTCTGAATGGCTCATCGAAATTTTTAATTCTTTATCATCACTCAAATAATTTTTCAGCGACCCGTAGAAATTTACTTTAGGCAAACCATTCACTTCGTTGTATATTTCCACGTCCTGCCAGCTGTAAACTTTATCAGTATCGTTTGAAAGAGCTTTATAGATTGCTTCTTTAGCTGCAAAACGTGCGGCAAGGTGTTGATATTTATTTTTACGCGAGAGTGAATAATTAAGCTCTCTTTTAGTGTAAATTTTTCTCAAAAAACTATCGCCAAATTTATCAACGCTTTCCTTAATACGTTCGATCTCGATTATATCTATTCCTATCCCCAAAACCATTTTAAGAACCTGCTTTTTTAAGAATCAACTTAGAAGAGTTTAATACGCGCATCTACGTTAATGCCTTTTGTTTTGAGCTGCTCGACTAAAAGTTTAGTTAGTTCCTTCACTTGTTGTATAGATATCTTTAAGTCGTTCATTAAATCTGCATCGTTTAAAAACTTTCCGAGATTGTTTTGGCTTTGGTTAGTCTTATCCATAAGATCGTTAACTTTTGTCAAAACATCTTTTGAAATTTTTAATGCGTTGTGCACAGCTGATATTGTTTGGGAAATTGAATCGCGATTTGTTATCAAAAAATCGTTTACATTTTTTGTCAGTTCGTTTCCTGCTTCCAGCAGTTTATTAATTTCAGCGCTGTTGTTACTTAAAAGTACATTAAGATTTTCTGTGAGTTGAACAAGATTAGCAACCGCGGCTTTCAAATCCGCATTAAACTTTTGATCTGTAAATGTTTTATTAAGTAAAGACAGAGAAATTTTCACCTCCTTTATAACATCAACTAAATCATTCTGAACCGTTCCAAACATTGCCATTGCCGTTGCAATATCTCCAACAAACTCTCCGTGTTGAAGTTTTTTATAGTCCAAATAGTTTGAAGCAATACCCGGATTAACTTCGACTTTTTTACCGCCCATCAAATCGAGCATCATCACCGAAAATTTGGCATCCTCTTTTAACATAACATCCTGTTCAAAATTTAATAACGTTTTTACTTTGCTTCCGCTGATAGTAATCTCATCAACATAACCTTTGCGCACTCCGTTTACTGTTACAGGGTCTCCAACTTCAAGTCCTGCTACCGAACTAAATTCAACAGCAATTTCTTTTCTCTGTGCATTTATAGTCCAATTTTTAGCCCAGCCGAGAATCCAGAGAAAGATAATTAACCCCAGTAGAACTGTAATGCCAACTTTAATTTCAGTTTTTCTTTGATCTTTCATAGTGCATTAAATATTATGAAACTTTTGAAAAAAATCTGTAATTGTTATATAGTTAATGCGAGACGCTAGACGCAAGACGTGAGAAATAAATTATCATTTATCATTCGTACTTCGTCTTTCATTCCGCCTTTTTTCATTTTTCCAAATCACTTGAACTAATTTTCTCAACAAACACTTTATTGACTCTCTTATTGATAATTTTTTTTACAGTAAACTTATAATT
>JBFLWC010000403.1:0-7840 GCA_040758415.1 Bacteroidota bacterium
ATTCATCAATAAATTTCTTCAACTCATTTTTATATTTTTCTCTTATCCACGCGCCGTTTTGATCAAGAAACTTCCGAACAAATTGATAGTATATATTATTTTTTCTCAACTCAACGGAATAATTAGAAACTTTTTCCGGCTCAACAATATAGTCTGGTGTTATCCCACCGCCGCCATAAACAATGCGTCCACCCTTTGTTTTGAATTTTGGTTTTGTTGAATCTCTTTCTGTTTTATGGTCAACGTTTTCGCCTTCAGATTCTCTGCGTTCTATTATTTCGTCGTAATATTTCTTTTTGTTTTTGTAGTCCCTTTGAATTTGCCTGCCGGAAGGTGTGAAATATTTTGCAGTTGTAATTCTCACGGCAGAACCATCAGAGAGTCCGAACGGTTTTTGTACCAAACCTTTTCCGAAAGTTGTTTCACCTACAATTAATCCCCTATCCCAATCTTGAACTGCACCGGAAACAATTTCGCTTGCAGAGGCAGAACCTTTGTTAACTAAGATTATCACCGGGATCTTTTCGTAAGGATAGGTTATTTCGGCATGAAATTCTTCGCTGGAATTCCGTACTCTTCCTTTAGTGTAGACGATCATTTTGTCTCCCTCAATAAAAAAATCAGCAACGCTCGATGCTTGATTAAGATAGCCGCCCGGGTTATTTCGTAAATCGAAGACTAATCTTTTCATCCCTTTAGAAGCTAAATCCTGTAATGCATTTTTCATCTCTTCAGTTGTAGTTTCTGAAAAATGAGTTAAGTTTATGTATCCGGTTTCATTGTCGTATAAAAGCGCAGCGTCTACCGAGTAAAGATTAATTTTATCGCGTATGATTTTAAAGTTGGTTGTGATTTTTGAAGCCGGGCGGAATATAGAAAGCTCAACTGCCGTTCCTTTTTTTCCACGAAGTTTCTTAATGACGTCGGTATTTTTTAAGCCGATAGAACTTTTTCCGTCTATCTTCACAATTCTATCACCGGAAATAATTCCAACCGACTCGCTTGGACCTCCTGTAATTGGCGAAACTACAGTGATTGTATCATTAATAATCTGGAACTCAATTCCAATTCCTTCAAAATTCCCTCTGAAAGTTTCTGCTTCTGTACTTTGTTCTTGCGCAGGAATGTAAACCGTGTGCGGGTCCAATCCGTTGAACATACCTTTTACAGCATCTTCAATTAATTTTTTTGATTGAACGCTATCAATGTAATAGTCTTCTGTGTAGTTAAGAATTTCTCCAAACTTTTTAATTTGGTTCTTGTTGCCAGAAAACGTTACATAGTTGCTGTACTGAATGCCCAGATAAATTCCAAGAGAGAGAACAATTATCAAATAAGGAAGTTGTTTCAGATTCTTTTTCATTTTTACCTTTATTTTTGAGAACGCATTTGTGGAAAGAAAATAACATCGCGAATAGACGGTTGATTTGTAAACAGCATTATTAAACGGTCAATTCCAATTCCAAGCCCAGCTGTAGGCGGCATACCATACTCTAATGCGCGCACAAAATCTTCATCAATCTGATGCGCTTCTTCATCACCTTCCTCTTTCATTTTTGCCTGGTCTTCAAAACGGCTGCGCTGATCAATGGGATCGTTTAGTTCGCTGAATGCATTACAAATTTCTCTTCCCAGAACAAAACCTTCAAAGCGTTCTACAAGCCCGTTTCTGCTTCTGTGCTTCTTTGCAAGTGGCGATAACTCAACAGGATAATCTATTACAAACGTTGGCTGAATTAAATGCGGTTGAATTGTTGCTTCGAATAATAAATCAATTAATTTACCCTTACTTTCTCCTCCATTCATATCAGCGTTTTTTGACTTCAATATTTTTATCAGTTCTTCGTTGGATACAGATAGAACATCAATGCCAATTTTTTCTTTTAGTTCATCCACCATCGAAATTCTTTCCCACGGCGGATTGAAATTAATTTTATTTCCCTCGATCTCAAATTCAGTAGTGTCAAAAACATTCCGGCAAATTTTTGCAATCATATTTTCTACGAACGACATCATCCAAAAATAATCTTTGTATGCAACATACAGCTCCAGCATTGTGAATTCCGGATTGTGTGTTTTATCCATTCCTTCGTTGCGGAAATCTTTCGAGATTTCATATACACCGTCGAATCCGCCAACAATTAAACGCTTAAGATAAAGTTCATCGGCAATTCGCAAGTACAAATCAATATCCAGCGCATTGTGGTGTGTAACAAAAGGACGCGCCGTTGCGCCCCCGTATAGCGGTTGAAGAATTGGTGTTTCAACTTCTATCAAACCGTTTTCATCTAAATATTTTCTTATTTCTGTTACAACTTTCGAACGTACCTTAAAAACTTCTTTCACTTCGGGATTCAAAATTAAATCTAAATAACGTTGGCGGTAACGCAGCTCCTTATCGGCAAACTGATCGTGAATAATTTTATTTCCATTTTCATCAATAGTTTCTTTAGGAACGGGAATGGGACGAATTGATTTTGCAAGAAGCGTAATAGATTTTGAATGAATTGAAATCTCTCCGGTCTTTGTTTTGAACACGAACCCTTCTACTCCAATAATGTCTCCTATATCAAGAAGTTTGAACGCATCATAATAATTGCCAACGTCATCTTTCTTCAAATAGATCTGAATCCTTCCTTCGTTATCTTGTATGTGTGCAAACGAAGCTTTCCCCATTCTGCGAATTGCCATTATTCTTCCGGCAACTTTTACATTTTTATTTTCGTATTGCTCGTAATTGTTTTTTATTTTCAAAGAGTAGTTATCAATATCAAAACTGTATGCAAAGGGTTGAATTCCTTTTTCTATAAGTTCTTTTAATTCTTGATGCCTTCTTTGAATGAGCGCATTAAAATCTTGCTCTTGATTAGTGTTCTCCAAAATTCCTCCTAATTTAGCTGCATACTGCGGACTTAATTTCTAACAAAGTTTATGAGGCGATGACAAACATTATCTTGAATGTAATTTACAAGCGCAATCGGCGCAAGATAGTTGTTCACTAAAATTGAAAAGACTAATTGTTCACCCGAAACAGTTTTTAAATAACCGGAAAGCGCAGAGACGTTATTGATATATCCGGCTTTTGCACGAACATTGTTTTCAGCTGAACTTTTTTTCATCCGGTCAATTAATGTTCCGTCAACTCCACCTATGGGCAGCGACTCATAAAATTTCGGAAACTCTTCGCTCTTATACATATATGAGAGCAAGTTCACAATTTGTCTTGGAGTTACTAAGTTTAGGCGCGAGAGGCCGGAACCATCCGCCATCACCATATTATCCGGGTTGATTCCCATCATATTAAAAATATCTTTGCATGCTTTAACTCCATTTTCAACAGTGCCGTAATTATAAATTTCAGCACCAATTGTTTTGAGTATTTGTTCAGCGTAGAAATTATTGCTGTTCTTGTTGAGTTCTTTAATTATCGTTCTCAAGGGAACAGACCTATGCGTGAAAAGCGGAGTTAAATTATCGGGGACAATATTTTTTTCGGAACTGTCTATATTTCCAACACGACCCTTTATAACAATTCCCTTTTTCTCAAAGACCTCACGCAGAACGGTAAGAAAAAACATTGTAGGATCAGAAATAGAAACATGTTCAACAATGGGTTTTGAATCATATCTAATGTTTCCTGTTACACTTATTAGGTTTGTTCCGCGCAGGCGAAGAACAGAAACAGATGATTCTGAATTTTCGTCTACCGTAATTACTTTTGATGCAAGTGTAACATATTTGGTATCCGGTGTCAAAGAAATTTTTGCCGGAAAATTTATCATGCCCGGTTCAATCTTTATTTCAAGACTGTTATCATTAAAACTCAGTGCGCCAGCCGGAGCTGCAAACCAGTTGGCTTCATAATCCACAAACCAGCCCTTGCCTAAACCGACATTATCAAAGTAAGAATCGTCTCCGTAAATATTTCCGCTGATTACCCAAATATCTTTTGCCTTCAGTGTATCAGCCCAATCTTCAAAAATTTTTGTATGCGCTCCTTCGTAAAAACGATTTGATATTGTTGGATCACCGGAGCCATGAATTATCAAATCTCCTTTTAACACGCCTTTCTCAAGATCACCGTTCACAAAAAAATCTGTTTCGTATACAAAACCGGAACCGAGCAGCAGCAGCGCAGCTGAACTTGTAAAAAGTTTCATGTTTGATGCCGGAATAAAAAGTTTATCCGCATTTCTTTTATAAATCACTTCGCCGGTCTTAAGCGATTTAACCATCACTCCCCAAATTGTATTGCTGAAATTTTGATCGCTGAAATAATCATCAAGTTGATCTCTCAATTCGGTCAATGAATTCAGATTTTGCAAATTCTTTCGTTCGCTTAATGTATCTTTTTGCTGTGCATGCGAAACCGAAATAAAAATAAGAACAACTAAAAATATTTTACCTGCTGTATATATCATAAATTCTTTTTATCTCTTCATAAGATAATTTAACATAACTGCCCTTTGGAATTCCTTTTACTTGCAGTCCGCCGAAACTTACCCGTTCTAATTTATTAACAAAATATCCCAACGCTGCAAACATATTCTTTACAAAGTGATTTCTTCCCTCAACTGTTTTAACAAAAACTATTTCGTGTGCATTTTTGCCTGCAAATCTTACTTCCTCGAAACGACTTTTTTTTCTGTCGAGTGTAATTCCTCTCAACAGTTTCATTTTATCTACCTCTTCCAATGGTCTGTTCAGCAATGCTTTATATTCTCTGGGAATATTGTTGCCCGGATGTGTAAAAAAATTTGCAAAGTCGCCGTCGTTTGTTAAAAGCAAAACACCGGTAGTATCATAATCCAATCTGCCAACGGGAAATATTTTTTGTTTTGTATCAATCAAATCAAGAACTGTTTTTCTTCCTTTCTCGTCTTCAGTTGATGTTATAAATCCTTTCGGTTTGTTTAGAAGAAAATAAACTTTTTTTTGCTGTTTGATCCTTTCGCCGTCAAAATGGATAATGTCTTTCTCCGCATCAATCGTGAACGTAATATCAACAACAGTTTTTCCATTAACATCAATACGGCCTTCTTTAATATACTCCTCGGATTTTCTTCTGGAAGCTATACCGCACTCTGCAAGATATCTATTCAATCGTATTTTCATCTTCAAATATTTTGTCTGTTTTTAATTCGCTCTCTTCTTCGCGTTCCAACTTTAATTCTTCTTCAGCATTTTCTTCAACCCCGGTCATCATAATTCTTCTTTTCTGTTCGATGAAATCTTCATCTTTCATGATCTCTTCAATTTCACGTGGTTTTGGTAAATCGCTTATAGCTCTCAAACCAAAGTATTTTAGAAACTCATCTGTTGTAACGTAAAGAAGAGGACGACCAACTGTTTCAGCGCGCCCGGCAATCGTTACAAGATTTTTCTCAAGTAATGTGTTCAACGTGTAATCTGAATTCACTCCGCGGATTGATTCAAGCTCGGGTTTTGTAAGCGGTTGTTTGTACGCAATAATTGCAAGCGTTTCAAGCGCTGCGTGGCTTAATCTTCGTTTTGATTTTTCAGACGAAAGATAACCTACATATTTTGAATGATCCGGTTTTGTTGCGTGAACATAACCATGCGCAATTTTTAAGATTGTGAATGCATTTCCATTCCGGTCATATTTTATGTTCAATTCGTCAACAGTTGCCTCAATCTCTTCTTCAGTTATCTCGGTGTCGGGTCCGTCAATTTCTTTGATGGCATTGATAATTTCGGTCGGACTAATAGGATCATCCGAAGCAAAAATTAATGCTTCTATAACAGAGTTGTAAATATTATCCATTTGCAATTCCGTAAATAACAAAATCGTTAAGATTTGGCGATTCATTCAACCCGATTGTTCCGGCTTTCACCATTTCTAGAAGTGCAATAAAAGTAACAACAATTCTGATCCTGTCTCGAAGTTCTAACATCAACTCTAAAAAACTGATTGTGTTCTTAAGTTTCAGTTTTGTAGAGATGTAATCCATCTGTTCGTCAATTGTAACATTAAATTTCTTTATCTGATGCACCGGTTCTGCCGGTCTATCAAGCAAAACTTTTTTAAATGCTTTTATCAAATCGTAAATTGTTATGTTTTTCAGAAGAGTTTCAAAATTTGTAGGCGTTTGTTTTGGGTCTTCATCATAATTACCTCTAAAATTATACTTGCGCATGTTTGCCTCCATAAAGCTCATCTCTTCAGACATTTCTTTGTAGCGTTTGTATTCAAGAAGAGCTTTCACTAAATCAGCGCGCGGGTCAATCTCTTCCCCTTTCTCGTCAATCTCTTTTGGTAGAAGCATCCTTACTTTTATCTGCATTAAAGTTGCAGCCATCAAAATAAAATCTCCTGCTGCCTCAAGGTCTAACTGTTCAAGCAGTTGAAGATATTCCATAAACTCTTTTGTGATGTGCGAAATCGGAATATCGTAAATATCCAATTCATCTCTCTTCAAAAAAAAGAGAAGCAGATCAAGCGGACCTTCGAATTGCTGTAACCTTATCTTGTACATTCAACCCATCATCATTTTCTGATGAACTTCGTTCATTGTTTGTACCGCAACTGTTTTTGCTTTTTTCTCACCTTCGCTCAAGATCTCTTTCACCTTCTCAATATTGTTTTCATAAAATTTTCTTTTCGAAAGTATCGGTGCGAGGAATTCGTTTATCTTCGACGCACACTTCAATTTGCATTCAACGCAGCCAAGTGCCCCGCTTCTGCAGTCGGTTTCAATCGCAGGTACTTCAACCGGGTTAAATTTTTTATGGTAAGTGAAAACTAAACATATTTCTGGTCTACCGGGATCGTTCTTTCTAACTTTCAGCGGATCGGTAACGGCACCACGAAGTTTCTTTTTCACAGTTTCCGGATCATCTGAAAGAAGAATTGTATTGCCTAAGGATTTGCTCATCTTAGCATCGTTGTTGAGTCCTGGCAGCCGCGCAAAGTTTGTAAGCAATGGTTCAGGTTCAGGAAATACTTCTCCGTATTGTTTGTTGAACCTTCTAGCTATCTCGCGTGTAATTTCTATGTGTGGAACTTGATCTTCACCAACCGGAACGGCATCGCCTTTGTAAAGAAGAATGTCGGCTGATTGAAGAACCGGATAACCAAGATGACCGTAAGTCATATTTTCAATATTTAAATCGCGCACCTGTTCTTTCAAAGTTGGGTTGCGTTCGAGCCGCGCTTTAGTAATCAACATCGAAAAAATCAAAAATAGTTCTGTGTGTTCTTTAATTTGAGACTGACGAAACATCGGTGTCTTCTCTGGGTCTAAACCGGCAGCAAGCCAATCAATCAACATCTCAATTGTGTTTACATAAATATCATCTGTTGATAAATCAGTTGTTAGAACGTGATAATCTGCAACCAGGTGATAACTATCATATTCATCCTGGAGCTTTATCCAGTTTTCAAGAGCGCCGACATAATGACCAATATGAAGTTTGCCTGTTGGTCGCATTCCGCTAAGAATTCTTTTCTTTGTCATAAATCGAGAATGTTATTAAGTCTGTAATTTGATGAGCAAAATTAATGAAAAATTATTTCAGACCCGCCTGGTTACGATTGGAAGAGATATTGCTTCCATGTTTCATCCAAACGCCCTGCGCTGTTTCGGATGAACATTATATGATTTGGTGCGTATGGTTTAATTTTCATTTTCAGTTTAGCTTCTTCCGGAGTTCTATCCCCCTTTTTGTTGTTGCATGGAAGGCATGCAGCTACAAGATTTTCCCAGCTATCGTCTCCGCCTTTAGATTTAGGGATAACGTGGTCAATCGTAAGAGGCAGATCGGCTCTGCCGCAATATGTACATTTGTGCCCGTCCCGTTTAAGAATATTTTTTCTTGT
>JBFLWC010000404.1:0-2819 GCA_040758415.1 Bacteroidota bacterium
AGAAAAAAATCGTGAAGACCTTCTTTTCGATATCTTCAAAGAGTTTATGAATTTAGTTGACAAGAAAAATAACATTATTAAAGCGCAGGTTGTTTCGGCTGTTGATTTAAATGATCAGATTAAACAAAGGTTAGCCGGAGATTTTGAAAAGAGGAGCGGCAAAAAAGTTTCGGCTGATTATAAAGTTGATTCAAATCTGATCGGCGGATTTATAGTAACGGTTGAAGACACGGTTTATGATGCTTCTGTAAAGCATCAATTGAATTTACTGCGGAAAAAATTTTCGGAAGAAGTAACTATTTCTAATAATTAAAAAATCCCCGCTAACAGCTTACGCTGTCCAAACTGACCGGGGTTCATACGGGAGAAAAATAAAATGGTTGAAATAAGACCCGATGAAGTTTCTGCGATATTGAGGAAGCAACTCGCAGGATTTGAAAACGAAGCCGATGTTTATGAAGTTGGAACTGTTCTTCAAGTGGGCGACGGCATCGCCCGTGTTTACGGGTTATCTAAAGTTATGGCAAGCGAGCTTGTTGAATTTCCAAACGATGTAATGGGAATGGTGCTTAATCTTGAAGAAGACAGTGTTGGCTGCGTTCTATTTGGCGAAAGTACTTTAATTAAAGAAGGCGATACTGTTAAAAGAACAAACCGTGTTGCGTCTTTTCCGGTTGGAGATAAACTACTTGGACGTGTTGTTAATCCTCTTGGCGCTCCGCTTGATGGAAAAGGTACTGTTCAATTCACAAAGTATATGCCGATTGAACGCAAGGCATTGGGTGTTATTCATCGCCAGCCTGTTAAAGAACCTTTACAAACCGGGATCACTGCAATTGATGCAATGATTCCAATCGGGCGCGGGCAGCGTGAATTGATCATCGGTGACCGTCAAACAGGTAAGACGGCAATTGCCATTGATACAATCATCAATCAAAAATATACACACACAGATGAAGCTAAAAAGTATGGCATAAAACCGGTCTTTTGTGTTTATGTTGCAATCGGACAAAAGAATTCTACTATTGCACAGGTAGTTGCAAAACTTGAAGAAGCCGGCGCAATGGAATATACAACTGTTGTATCAGCTCCGGCATCATCACCTGCACCGCTGCAATACATCGCTCCCTATGCAGGTGCTACGCTTGGCGAATATTTCAGAGACAGTGGGAGACATGCTCTTTGTATTTATGATGATCTTTCCAAACAAGCTGCTTCTTACCGCGAACTTTCTTTGTTGTTAAGAAGACCACCAGGACGCGAAGCTTATCCCGGAGATGTTTTTTATTTACATTCTCGTTTGCTGGAGCGTGCTTCAAAGTTGAGTGACGAACTCGGCGGCGGAAGTTTGACCGCTCTTCCAATTATTGAAACTCAACAGGGTGATGTTTCAGCTTACATTCCTACAAATGTTATTTCAATTACAGACGGACAAATTTATCTCGAGCCGAACTTGTTTAATGCGGGCGTTCGTCCGGCTATTAACGTTGGTATTTCTGTTTCCCGTGTTGGAGGTAACGCACAAATAAAAGCGATGAAAAAAGTTGCCGGTTCGCTGAAATTAGATTTAGCACAATATAGGGAGCTCGAAGCATTTGCAAAATTTGGTTCCGATCTTGATAAATCAACATTAAGAACACTAGGAAAAGGCGCACGGCTTGTAGAGCTTTTAAAACAAGGTCAATATTCGCCTGTGCCGGTTGAAAAACAAGTATTGAGTGTTTATGTCGGAACGAATAATTATTTCGAGTCAATCGAGGTAAAAGATGTAAAAAGATTCGAAAAAGAGTTTACAGAATATGTTGAGCTGAAGTATCCTCAAGTTTTTGAAAACATTCGTTCAACAAAAGCACTGAATGATGACACGGTTCAATTGATCAAAAAGGCAGTTGAAGAATTTATAGAAAAATTTAATGGTAATTCATCCCTTCGGGAAAAGAGCTGAAGTTTTTAAGGATGGCTACACTACGAGATATAAAGCGGAGAATCAAAGGCGTTAAAAACACGCAGCAGATTACCAAAGCAATGAAGATGGTTGCAGCTGCCCGTTTGCGCCGCGCTCAAGAAAATATTATCAATGCAAGACCTTATTCTAAAAAGATTGCGGAAATGCTGAGTCATTTGTTGAGCGTCGAAAAAAATTTTAATAGTTCTTTGTTGATTGAAAGAGAGATTAAAAGGGTTGCGCTTATTGTGGTAACATCAGACCGCGGCTTGTGCGGCAGTTTTAACATGAACATAATCCGCACTGCAGAAGAAATGGTAAAAAACGAATTGTCGAAATTTGCTCGGGATGGAAATCTGCTTCTATATTGTGTAGGTAAAAAAGGGAATGATCATTTCACAAAAAGAAATTACAATGTAGTTGGTTCCTATCCCGGAATTTTTTCCCGGCTGAAGTTTGAATTTGCATGCGGACTTATTAAAGAGCTTACGGGTAAGTATCTTTCCGGCGAGATTGACAGAGTTTTGGTTGTGTATAACGAGTTCAAATCAGTCATTCAGCAAAAAACAAACGTTGAGCAACTCTTCCCTATAAAACCTTTTGAAGATAAAAGTGACGAACATGCTTACGATATTAATTATATTTATGAACCGGATAAAGTAAGAATTATTAACGCACTTTTACCTAAACACCTAAACACTCAAATGTGGACGGTCTTACTTAATTCTTTCGCGGCAGAATTGGGCGCAAGAATGACTGCGATGGATATGGCAACTGAAAATGCTAAAGAACTAATCCGCTCTTTGCAGCTAACTTATAACAAAGTTCGCCAGGCGTCAATCACAAAAGAAATTTTAGAAATTGTATCCGGAGC
>JBFLWC010000405.1:0-5907 GCA_040758415.1 Bacteroidota bacterium
GAAGTAACTGTCCCACCCGTACATTTCATTAAATCTTCCGCCGGGTACAACAAAAGGAACGCCTTCAATTTTATTTTTTTCATTTTTTCTTAAAGCAAGAGAAAGTACACCGGGCTTATCATTTATACTCCTTACATATCCCGGTGTTATTACTTCCGGCAGTTTGACAACATGAATATTTATCTCTTTTATTTCTTCGGCGATTTTTTGATAATAATCATAAGCGGTTTTATCTCTGAAGGGAACATATAAATAATAATCTTTTGATTCTGTTTTTGTATCAACTAATATTCTTTTTATTCCGTCCGCGTCAATTCTTCTTGTGAGCCCGTTCCAGTAATACTCTTTTATCATTCTATTAATTCTATCTACGGGTTTTTCAAAAATTTTACTTTTAGCAATTTCAGCAATTGCGTTCCCGCTTTCTTTTGCTAATACAAGTTCTTGTAACAGGTTTGATAAATAATAAGTGCCGGTAATTTCTATTGTGTCTCCGTCTGTAGTAACCGCATTAAATTTTTTAGGACCTTCATCTTCAACAGTAATTTTATTGTCTTTGTCTGTATCTTCCTGCAAAAGTAAATTCTTTATATTTTCTTCAACGTTGTAATAATCTTTTCTAACTTGTGCAATCGTAATGCCCAAAGTGTTGAGAAGAATTGCGAATACAAAGCAGGTCAAGAAAAGAGATATTTTAATTTTCCATTTAGACATATAAGATCATCCGGTATTTATTCGATTGTGTAGATTATTTTTTTGTTGCATAAATTTCAATTTGAATAGCGATTCGTCCGGTTCAACTTTCACCAAGCCGGATTTGCCGAACCGCTCAGGAGAGAGTCATAAAGAAAAATTTTTAATATTCATAACAACTAATTCCGTGAAATCTTTTCGATCTTGTTGTTTTCAACAATCACGTCGTACTTTTTATTATTCAGCGTAAAATTTTTGAGAGTAAGTTTATTTACTTTTTTTGGAAGCATCGGTTTGTACTTTTGCATCACTCCGTCATCCGTAATTCTTAAACCGGTGTAACCAAAAATTACTTGTTGAAGAAACGATCCGGCACCGGTCAAAAAATTGACCGATTTGTTTTCATGAGTTTCGGAGAGAACATAAAAGGGCGGCTTGAGATATCCTTTTAATGTTTTATCCAAAGTGAAATTCAACAGACTGTCGCTTCCCAGTTCTGCGGCAATAATTGATAAGAAATTAATTCCCATCATTGCGCCGGCGCCGTGCAGTTCCAAACTTTTTACGGCATGATGCAGATCGTTCCTCTTCGTATTTTCCGTCATCTCCACTTGAAGAGGATAGCACAACAGATTAACAACACTCGACCACAATTCCGTTGCACCTTCTCCGGCTTCCGCGTTTTCGAAAGTCGGGTGATATTCTTTTTCCGTATTAAAAGGGATAAACATTTTTTTGCTTATCTCTTCCCACTGCGGATTTTTTTCAAGTCCGAGCATATCGCTCACTTTAGTTGCCAGTTCCAAATTTATTTTGGCAATTGTATTCGTATAAGTTTCGTTGCTTACATCGGTCAATCCTTCACTGACGGAAACAAGTTTGCCGATCTCGTAACGATCTTTTTCTTTATTGTAGTGTACTCTCGAAGTCCAAAATTCTGCAGTCTCTCGAATAACTTCCGCACCATATTTGCGAAGCCAGTTTGTATCTTTTACTGCTGTAAAATATTGCCATTGAGAAAATGCAACATCGCCAACAATATGATTTTCGCGGAGAGCATTTTGATATGCAAAGAACGGTGTTGTTTCTTTTCCTATTTCATCAGCTTCCCACGGATACATTGCACCTTTGTATTTATTGATCTTTCCATTTTCAAGCGCACTGTTTAAAGTAGAATGCCTGAACATTACAAGCGATTTTGCTTTTTCGGGATACATCATCAAAAGCGGCGGCTGCATATAAATATCGGAATCCCAAAAGATGTGTCCGAAATATCCGGCAGTTGCAAGTCCCATCGGCGGAATTCCGAAGCCGGTGTTTTCATCAACACTGCAGAGAAGATAAAAAATCATCGAGCGTACGATCTTTTGAAGTTCGTCATCGCCTTCAATAATAATATCCGTCTGCCATAAATTTTTCCATCCGGCGGCGTGATCTGCAAATAATTTTTCGAAGCCGGTTTTCTTTGCCTGCTTAACAATTTTTTGAGCTTGTTCAACTACATTACCTTCACTTTCAAATTCGGGTACAACAGAAACAAGTTTATAGAAGATATACTTTCTTCCCTTCTCTGTTCTGAATTTAAATTCAATCTCAGCAGATTTTTTAGTTGATGCCGTTGATATTTCCGGGACAAGTCCTAAATCTTCATAATATATTTCAGATGCTAATGCAGCTATTGTCCCTCTTCCTTCGGTTTGAGAAACAGCACACAGGTTACCGCCATTTGTTTGCTTAGACGAATTTATTTTCGTTACTTCTGTAAATCCCGGATACCAAAACGGGGGCCATTCACCGGCTTTACCGCTTTCGATTTTTTTTAGGACGGCAAGCTCAACTCTTTCAGGTTTCTGCCGTTCGTTTAACGGGAAAGATAATTTTATTTCACCCGAAAAATCTGGTGTGAATTCAAATTTAATAACGGCAAGATTTTTTTCTTTTCTCGAAATGAAAGTAAGTATGTCAATATCGGTCTTGTGTTTTTCGTTTTTGTCATCGGAATAATTCCAGCTGTAACTTGTACGAAGAAGACCGTTCAACATATCCAGAGTTTGTTTATAATTTTCAAACTGATCGGATTCTATATTTGATTCGTTCAACCATTTCTTTCCGTTAAAATAATTTATCTCGTCCCACGCTGGAAGGTTTGCAATTCTCGGAATATCATTTTTGCCGTGATCATAAAATTTTATCATGTAAGATTCAGCCGGAAGAGTTCCGAGCTGAGTTGATGCAATACTAAAATGTCCGTTGCCGATGTATGTCGGGAAATATGTTTTAACTTTCGCTGTCGAGATTTCATATTCGGAATTCTGTGCACAGATAAAATTAGCAAGCATAGTTAAGCAGAAAAAAATCATTACAAAATTTCTTACGAGTCGATTCATTTTATTACTCCGTAAATACCACCGGATTGAGACAAAGCATTATAATCATCGCGATTGATAAAATTACTTTTATGACTGCTCTCAAAATTATGAGCGACAATAAGAGGCACAGAGTCTTTAAATAATAACTTAACTACTGTGCCTCATCAACTATTTTTTAGAAATTTACAACAACAGAAAATTTAACTGAACGACCAAAAATTGGGCGACCGTTTTTAGCATTTGGATCGCGTGGGTCACCCTCGGTTAAACCTTTAGAGTCACTTAAGTTATCGCCAATCAAATTAAAGGACAATCCACCACCGGTTTTAAGCTCAATCCCGGCATCAATTTTACTATACGGGTCTAATTCGTAAGAATTGTCTCTATCATTCCACCTATTACCAACATATCTATAGGCAAGAAATATGTTAACGGATGAACTTTCACTAATTTTAATATTATAGCTTGGCACTAATCGAAATTGTAAATCAGGTTGTCTCCAGATTTTATTACCTACATAAATTTCTTGTCCTTTTTTTGTATCAGTTATTTTACCATTCTGGTAAGTTAAAATCACCCTTAATAAGAAATCGTCAATTGAGACTGCACCATCTAACTCAGCCCCAAATGTTCTTGTCTTTAATAATGCACCTTCTCGAGTAGTTCCAACCCCGCCATCAAAAATTTGAGCCTGGTTGTAGAATAGAGTTAAAAACGAACTTATATTACCGGAGTCATATTTTAATCCAGCTTCACTTTGATTGAAGATATTTGGCTCAGTTACACCATCTTTTGTTGTTCCTGATTTTAAGCTGTAACCACCTTCCCTAATCTGGTCAAATTGTGGGAATAGTGAACCTTTAGAACTGCGAAGGAAAACTCCCATTTCTTCATTTAGTGAATAGTTAAGACCTATTGTGCCTGCCCAATCCTCGCCAGTTAAACCAGCAGTCAAGTCAATTGTACCATCGGGTAAGCTACCAGCATCTAATGAGTAGTTAAGATTGAATGAATTATACCGAGCTCCAAAATCCAGTCTGAATTTTTCATTAATTTGCCAGGAATCACCAAAATAAAAAGCGATTGTTCGGGCATCGCCGTATGAATTTAATCCATAGTTCCAGCTACCGCCTACATCGTTTGAAGAAACACCTGCAATTATATCACCATTAGTTACATTTTCCACCACTACATGATTTCCCAAAGTCCAAAAATCTTTAGAAGTCCAATATGATTGATATGCACCAAAAGTAAGCGAGTGATCAGAAACTTTCTTAGTTAAACTTATATCATTTGTTACAGCACCTAAGTCTTTTTCAACAACCCAAAATCCGTAACTTTGTACATAACCAGAAGTAAGAGTTTTACCACCCACAGTTGAAATAGAATTTAATTTAAGTTTTTTCAAAAGATCAAATACTTTCATTGGATTACCATTTGGAACAAAACCATAAGTAGGCGCATTTCCTGAAGTGTATGAAAGATTATCTCTAACAGTCCATCCATTTCCTAAATCATAATCAAAATTTAGTCCAGCAACAACACCTTTCCACCCTCTTCCTTTTGAAAAGTCAAAAGCTGCTCTGTCGCCTTGCGTATTTATTGCAAGAGTACGATAACGGGTAGCATTTCCTAATGGAGTAAACGTACCGTAGTCATTGCCGGTGCCCAGTGCCATTGGCAATACCCATTGACCACGATCATCTGTAAATCTCGCAAATGTATTAAATACGCCTTTTTCGAAAACTTTTGTTAATTGTAAAGTAATTTGTTGTCCGTTTTCTGCATTAAATTGAGTATTACGAATACCCGGTGATGTTTTAGTATATCCCCCCACCATATAATAGAACTTCTCAGAAATCGGTCCGCTTAAAACAGCATCTACTCTTTGTTCACTATAATCAGAAGTTGTATATTTTACACGTCCTTTGGTTTCAGAGCTTCCTTTAATAAGATTAAAGTTAGTTGTTAAACCAGTTTCTCCGTTGGAAAATACAGAGCTTGGTCCGCCGCGCAAAGCTTCAGTTGACATTATTGTTTCGTCAATGCGGAATATACTGCTCTGCTCAAAGAACGAAAGTGATTGTGTACCATAAATAGGGGCACCGTTGATAGACATAGTTACAAATGGTGCGTCACCACCTGAAGGTAAACCCCGAACCATTATATTAGCACCAGCAACACCGCCTGAACTTTCGGACCATACTCCTGGGACTAAATCCAATACTGCTGCAGTACTTGGTGGTGAAAATTGTGATATTTCTGCAGGAGGTAATGTAGTAATTGCAAAACTTGCATCTTTCTTTCTTACTCCGGATCCTCCCGCCGTACCGGTAATCACCACACCTTCCATCTGCAAAACATCTTCTGCAAGTACAAAGTTTTGTGTTGTGATTTGACCTGCTGTTACATTTGTTTTTGCATTAGCTTCGCGATAACCTATTACAGTAATACGAAGAGTATAATTCCCAACAGGGATTTTCTCTAAAATATAATTTCCGTCAATATCAGTTGCCGCCCCCATAGTTGTACCAACCAGGATAACATTGGCATAGGGCACCGGCTCCCCTTTTGTGTCAGTAATTTTGCCGGAAATTGTTCCGTTATTCTGCGCAAACAACAGAGCCGGGCAGATCAAAAGAAAGAAAATAAATTTTTGTAATTGTTGGTAATTGTGTTTTGTCATATCGCTACTCCTTGTAATTTTGAAAAATATTTTAGTTTGCGGTAAGTGTAAAATAAAATTGGTCTTAAAGTGATTGGTTTATTAAGCCAATATATATGCCAATAAAAAAGTTTTGCTTTTGACTAAGTAGGACAGTTATAAAATTATTACAAACATTTA
>JBFLWC010000406.1:0-2646 GCA_040758415.1 Bacteroidota bacterium
GAATCATGTTTTATGCAAAATTTCTTTTCTATTAAAGTAACTTGTATGAAGAACTTCGTGCGCAATGTGTCCGTTCGGTTCCCCAATAAATTCTTTGTATAATTTTTTTACTGAATCATTTTCGTGTGAACGTCTGTTCTCCATCTTCGAATCAATCTCATATAAAGCTTGAACGCGTTTTCTCAGCTTTTCCGGCTTTGAGTGAATTGGCTGCCCGCCGCCGTTAATACATCCACCCGGGCATGCCATCACTTCGATAAAATGATATCTCGATTCGTCCCGTTCAATTTCATCCAAAACTTTTCCTGCGTTTCCAATACCGTTAACTACAGCTACGTTTATCTCCAATCCGTTAATAAGAATTGACGCTTCTTTAATGCCTTTGCTGCCGCGAACATCTTGAAGATCGAGATTTTCTAATTCACTGCCGGAAAGTTTTAAGTAAGCTGTTCTCAGCGCCGCTTCCATTACGCCGCCGCTTGTTCCAAATATTGCTGCCGCTCCTGTTGATTCGCCAAGTGGGTTATCAAATTCTTCTTCCGGCAAATCATTGAAATCAATTCCTGCCATCTTGAATAAACGAACTAATTCGCGGGTCGTTAATACTGCGTCTACATCAGGTAGATGTTCTTCTGATAATTCGGGCCTGCCCGATTCAAACTTTTTAACAGTGCAGGGCATTATTGAAACAACAAAAAGATCTTCCGGATCAAGCCCCATCTTTTTTGCGTAATAAGTTTTAAGAACTGCACCTTCCATTTCGTGCGGAGATTTACAAGTCGAAACGTGTTTAAGCAAGTGCGGTCTGTTCTGTTCGATATATTTTATCCAGCCCGGGCAGCAGCTTGTGAACATCGGCAGCGACCCGCCGTTCTTGGTACGATTGACTAACTCTGTTGCTTCTTCCACGATTGTTAAATCTGCTGCAAAGTTTGTATCAAAAATTTTTTTGAAGCCCAGCCGCCTCAAACCTGTAATTATTTGTCCCGTAACATTCATCCCGAGGGGTAAATTATATTCTTCACCAAGACTTGCACGAACAGCCGGTGCGATTTGCGCTACTGTAAATTTCTTTTTATTGTTCACTGCAGCCATCACTTCTCTTGCATGGCTTTTTTCTCTTAAGGCAGCAGTTGGACAAACAAGAATACACTGACCGCATAAAATGCAATCACTAACATTTAGCCCTTTGTTGAATGGAGTTGTTACATTACTTTTGAATCCTCTACATGTAAAATCAATTGCGCCGATCTTTTGAATTTCTCCGCATGCACGAACACACCTTCCGCACAAAATACATTTTGCAGGGTCCCGTTCCATTGATGCACTTGAAATATCAATTGCGTGATCTTTCTTTTCGCCAACGTAACGATGTTCTCTGATACTATATTTTTCAGACAAATCTTGAAGCTCGCAATTTTTGTTGCGAACACAAACCAAACAGTCTTGCGGATGATTCTCAATCAATAGTTCAATAATTGTTTTTCTTGCAACCCGAACTCTATGTGAATTCGTTTCAACTTTCATTCCTTGCATAACCGGATAAGCACAAGAGGGAGTCAGTCCTTTCATCCCTTCAATTTCCACAACGCAAATTCTGCACGCACCTGTTGGAAATAAATCTTTCATATAACATAATGTAGGCACGTAAATTCCAACCGATCTTGCTGCATCAAGAATCGTCATCCCTTCTTCTGCTTTTACCTTTATATTATTTATCGTCAATTCAACCATCTTAATCTCCTGAATAGAAATTTTTAATTAACTCTGATTGCTTCAAGCCGGCAAGTTTCAAAACACATTCCACACTTTGAGCACTTTACTTTGATAATTTGATGTGGCTGCTTCTTTTCACCAATGATTGCATCAGCCGGACATTTTTTTATGCAGAGCCCGCATCCACTGCAAAGGTGTGGATCAATTTCAAATGTTAGTATCTCTTTGCAAACTTTCGCTTCGCATTTTCTATCGAATAAATGTGTTTCATATTCATCGCGGAAATATTGCAGACCGGAAAGAACAGGGTTTGGCGCACTTTGTCCTAAGCCGCACAGCGATGAATCCCTAATAACATCTGCTAATCTTTTTAGATGAATGATTCCTTTGAAGCGCTGCAGTTGATCAGTCTTAGCTCCGTTGTGATTGTAGCTGACAGGAATTCTTTCGATTATCTCAAGCATTCGTTTTGTTCCTTCCCGGCACGGAACACATTTACCACACGATTCATTTTGAATGAATGTCAAAAAGAATTTTGCAACATCAACCATGCAAGTGTCTTGGTCCATCACAACAAATCCACCCGATCCCATCATAGCACCAACATTTCTCAACGATTCATAATCAACTTCTGTGTCCATCACAGATTCCGGTAAACATCCACCGGATGGTCCGCCAATCTGAACGGCTTTAAATTTTTTCCCATCAGGCACACCGCCGCCAATATCAAAAACAACATCGCGCAGCTTTATTCCCATCGGCACTTCAACCAGACCGCTGTTTGCAATTTTTCCGCTTAACGCAAAAACTTTTGTTCCCTTACTTGTCTTTGTTCCAGTTGACGAGAACCAAACAGAACCGCGGTTAATAATTGAAGGTATGTTTGCAAATGTTTCTACATTATTAATGCAGGTCGGTTTACTCCACAAT
>JBFLWC010000407.1:0-2160 GCA_040758415.1 Bacteroidota bacterium
TTTGTGTTATTGTTTTAAACCGTGCGTAAGTTTCATCGAAAGAGAGATCTAAACCGAGGTGTGTAAGTTTTAGAGAAATTTCAACATCAAGTTGACGTCCGGCAATTTTATCAATCAATTCAAGATAGTGGTTGCAAACGGCAAGACCTTCAGAAAAGTCTTTCACATTTTCTCCAAGATGTGTAAGCACAGCAGAGATTGATTCGCTCTTCAATTTTTGTGCTGCGTCAAGTGCGTCTTCAACTTTTACTCCGGGCATAAATTTTTTTACAGCACTTTGAACAAACTTCCAGCTTGGAACACGGGAGCGCAACCATTTATTTTCTGAAGCCCAAAGTAAAATATTGCGTGATAAATTCATTGGATACTCCTTTCAATTAGATTTTATCCGAAGCCACTGCTTCGACATCTTCAATTGTTTTTGGGATTGGTTTACCGAGAACACTGCTTCCGTTTTGCGTAACAACAACATTATCCTCAATTCTTACTCCGCCAAAATCTTTATACTGATTTACTTTGCTGTAATTGATGAATTCGGGGAATTTTTTTTCGCTCTGCCATTTCTCAATCAACTGTGGGATAAAATAAATTCCCGGTTCTACCGTTATCACAATTCCAGGTGTCATTGGTTTTGCGTAACGCAAATATTTCAAACCGAACTGAGAGCTGCGTTTTAGTTTCTCATCGTAACCTAAATTATTCTCGCCGAAATTTTCCATATCGTGAACATCGAGCCCGAGCAAGTGTCCGAGTCCGTGCGGAAAAAACAATGCGTGCGCACCGGCTTCAACGGCATTTTTCATATTGCCTTTCATTAGGCCAAGTGCTTTCAATCCTTCTGAAATCACTTCAGCAGTCTTTAGATGAACAGATTTAAAAGTAATCTTTGGCTTGATTGCGGAAATTGCAGCAAGCTGTGAGATAAGAACAATTTCATAAATATCTTTTTGGCGTTGAGAAAATTTTCCGCCGACCGGAAATGTTCGGGTTATATCACTTGCGTAATGCAAAGATGATTCCGCTCCGGAATCGTTCACAACAAGATCTCCGTCCTTCAATCTATTGCCGTAATAATGATTGTGAAGCGTTTGACTGTTACGCGAAAAAATTATCGGGAAAGAAATCCCGCTTCCCAGAGACATTGCTAATCCTGCAATAAAACCCATCACATCCCGCTCAAGCATTCCCGGTTTGGCAAAACGCATTGCGGCAGTCTGCATCTCGTAAGAAACAGCAATTGCTTTTTCAATCTCAACTATCTCCTCTTTTGTTTTTACTATGCGCTGTTCTGCAATCGCTTTTATCAAAGTTGTCGAAGCATAATCGTTCACACGCTTAGGTGCTAGACCGAGAAGTTTGTGTATTGTCAAAATATTATCGTAGCGGTATTGAGGAATGAAATGAACTTTTCTTCCCTGCTTAACAGCATTTGCACAGACAGTTTCAAGTTCGCTTAAAGGCGATGTGAACTTTACTCCACACTTAGAAGCACGCTGTTTTATAGTTTGCTGCGCACCCATCCAAACAATTTCATCGAGCGAAAAATCATTTCCGAAAATAATTTCTTTGTTCCCGTCAATATCTATTACTGCAGCAAGTTCTGGCTGGTCTAACCCGAAATAGTAAAGGAATGTGCTGTCCTGGCGGAAAGTGTAAGCGTTGTCTGTGTAGTTCATAGGTGCTTCGTTGTTGCCGAGAAGTAGAATTAATCCGCTGCTAATTTTCTTTTTTAATTCTGCCCGGCGCTGAATGTAAGTTTTTGAATTGAACATATTGATGGTCCTTTTTGTGAAATGTAAAATAAGGAGTAGGAGTGGAAAGAAAAAGAGTTTTTTAGGTTTTTGATTTTTTGTGCAGATACAACTAACTATTTTTTCAACAAAGATATTTGCCCCGCGTGATAGGCATTATGCTGAATTAATCCAATCACCGTCCCTTCAACCGTCAATCCTGTACCAAGCGAGGCATATCTTTCTTCACCAATTTTTTCTTCAAGTTTTTCATCGGGAAGATTTTCTATTGAAGAAATTAGTTTGTTCGCATTTTCGTACACACTCTGCTTTACGCTGTTCCAATATTGTTCGGAATCGCCAGCTGGAATTGGCCACTCTCCCGCGGCAGGTTCCGAAGGTGGCTTTCCATTTAAGCGACTAAACACTT
>JBFLWC010000408.1:0-5639 GCA_040758415.1 Bacteroidota bacterium
TTATGAGACAGCCCAACTATGTTGAACAAGGAGATTAAAAAAAGTGCCCGGTCAGAAAATTAGAATTAAGTTAAAATCGTATGATCATATTCTTATTGATAAATCAACAGAAAAGATTATCAAGACAGTTAAAAGCACTGGTGCTGTTGTTTCGGGACCTATTCCACTGCCGACACGAAGGACTGTCTTTACTGTATTAAGATCTCCGCATGTAGATAAAAAATCGAGAGAACAATTTGAAATTAGGGCTCACAAAAGAATAATAGATATTCATAACTCAAACAACAAAACAGTTGACGCCTTGAGCAAGTTAGATATTCCTGCTGGCGTTGATATTGAGATTAAGTTATAGGAATTATTGAGATGCCAGGTTTATTAGCAAAAAAATTAGGAATGACAAATATCTTTTCTGAAGACGGTAAAATTATTCCCGTTACGGTTTTAGAAACCGGCACTTGTAATGTTTATGCAGTCAAATCCAAAGAGAAAGACGGCTACGAAGCTCTTCAGCTTGGCTTTGGTGAAAAGAAAGAGAAGAGAACTAGCAAACCTCAGCTCGATTATTTCAAGAAACATGGATTGAAAATTCCTCAGACGCTTAAAGAGTTTAGAAATTTTGATTCAGCACAATATAAAATTGGCGATGAGGTTAAGGCGGATATTTTTCAAGTGGGAGATAAAGTTAAAATCTCTGGAAAGAGCAAGGGAAAAGGTTTCCAGGGAGTAATGAGAAGACACAACTTTGGTGGTGTCGGCGGAACAACTCACGGTCAAAGTGATAGACTGAGAGCGCCCGGTTCAATTGGTGCAAGTTCTTATCCATCCAGGGTTTTTAAAGGTCAAAGAATGGCTGGAAGAATGGGTTATGAAAACACAACGACGCTTAATTTGAAAGTAGTAAAAGTTATTGCTGAGAAAAATATTATAATGGTTAAAGGAGCCGTCCCCGGCTCGATTAATTCAATTGTTGCTATCAACAAAAAATAAATTTGACGAAGATGAAATTAGAAGTCTATAAACAAGACGGGACTAAATCTGGCGAGACGGTAGAACTCTCAAAAGAAATTTTTGAGATCGAACCGAACGATCACGTAATCTATTTAGCTGTAAAAGCTTTCCTGGCAAATCAACGGCAGGGAACTCATAAAGCAAAAGAGAGAAGCGAAGTAAGCGGCGGCGGTAAAAAACCGTGGAAACAAAAAGGACGGGGCGGCGCACGTGCCGGTACAACACGTTCTCCACTTTGGGTTGGCGGCGGTTCTATATTCGGTCCTAAACCACATTCGTACAGACAAAAACTGAATAGAAAAGTCTTGAGCTTAGCAAGAAAATCTGCTCTCTCTTACAAAGCAAAAGCAAATCAGATTGTTGTTGTAGAAGATTTTGATTTTGAATCGCCAAAGACAAAAGATTTTGTTTTATTGCTTGATGCTCTAAAAGTAAAGGGGAAGAAAACTTTGCTTCTAACAAATGGTACGCAGACAAATGTTTATAAATCGGGGCGCAACGTTGAAAGAGTTAATATACTTGAAGCAAACAAAGCATCGGCTTATGATCTGTTGAACAATCAAGTTCTAGTTTTACAAAAAAGCGCAGTAAATCTTTTAGAAAGCTCTATAAATTAAACCGGTTAGAAAATGAAAAGTGTTTTAGTACGACCTTTGATTACAGAAAAGATGAGCGGCATCGGTGCAAAGCACGCAACCAAGTATGGTTTTGTTGTCGCAGTTGACGCTAACAAAATTGAGATAGCAAAAGCTATAAAGGAAAAATTTAACGTTGAGCCAGTTTCAGTCAATACGATTAGAGTAAAAGGCAAAGTTAAAACCCAGCTAACTAAAAGAGGAAGATTTTCGGGCAGAACGCCGAAATACAAAAAAGCAATAATTACACTAAAAGAAGGTCAAACAATAGATATTTTTGGTCAAGCATAGCATTACCGAAATCCGGAGCTTAATTAATGGCAATTAGAAAATTAAAACCAAATACTCCCGGCACAAGATTTATGAGTATCTCTACCTTTGATGAGATTACCAAATCAACACCGGAAAAATCTTTGATCGGAGTTATTAAAAAATCCGGTGGAAGAAATAATTTTGGCAGGGTTACATCGCGTCATAGAGGCGGTGGGCACAAGAGACGTTATAGGATCATAGATTTTAAGCGCGATAAGAATGGAATTCCTGCAAAAGTATTTTCGATAGAATACGATCCGAATAGAACATCAAGGATTGCTCTTTTGCATTATGCAGACGGGGAGAAGAGATACATCATTGCTCCAGACGGTTTAAAAGTTGGGGATTCGGTTGTATCCGGTCCCGGTTCGGAAATAAAAATAGGCAATGCACTGCCGTTAAAAGAAATTCCTCTTGCAAGTTTTATTCACAATGTTGAAATGAAACCCGGCAAGGGCGGTCAGCTTGGCCGTTCAGCAGGCGCCTCGCTTCAGCTGATGGCTAAAGAAGGAAAGTTCGCACAATTGAAAATGCCTTCAGGTGAAGTTAGAATGGTTAGTTTGGATTGCATGGCTACTTACGGCGTTGTTGGAAATGCAGACCACGAAAATATTAGTCTTGGTAAAGCCGGCAGAAGCAGATGGCTTGGAATTCGTCCTTTCAGTCGTGGTGTTGCAAAGAACCCTGTAGATCATCCGATGGGCGGCGGCGAAGGTAAAACTTCCGGCGGCGGTCATCCTGTATCTCCCTGGGGTCAAAAAGCAAAAGGGCTTAAAACAAGAAAGAGAAAAAATACTTCTAATAAATATATTGTAAAGAGAAGAAAATAAATTAGAGTAAATTATGCCAAGGTCGGTAAAAAAAGGTCCATTTATAGACCTCAAATTGATGAAGAAAATTAGAAAGCTGAACGACACAAATCAGAAAAAGATTATTAAAACGTGGTCGCGTGCAAGTACTATTACTCCAGAATTTGTTGGTCACACAATAGCTGTTCACAACGGTAACAAAATGATACCGGTTTACATTTCTGAAAATATGGTTGGTCATAAACTCGGAGAGTTTTCGCCTACAAGAATTTTCAGAGGTCATCCCGGCACTAAAGCAGAAAAAGCATCTAAAGTTAAGTGATTTTAAGGGTACGATAATGGAATCCAGAGCAACTCACAAATACATTGGAACCTCGCCACGAAAGATGAGATTGGTTATAGATCTTATAAGGGGTAAATCTGTAGATCAAGCAATAGAGATACTTCACTTTTCGCCGAAGCATTCTTCTAAAGATGCAGAAAAAATTTTGCGTTCCGCTGTATCAAATTTGATGAACAAGGATGAAAACATAAAGCATGAAGTTTCCGATCTTTTTGTTAAAGAAGCTTTTGTAAATGTTGGTCCTACTATAAAAAGAATTTCTCCTGCTCCGATGGGCAGAGCTTATAGAATAAGAAAAAGATCTAATCACGTAACTATTGTAGTGGCTACAAAAAGTTAATTTAGGAGGAAGTTTTGGGTCAAAAGACTAATCCAATAGGTTTCAGAGTTGGTATCATTAGAGGATGGGAATCGAACTGGTACGAAAACAAGAGTTATACTGCAAAACTTGTAGAGGATAAGAAACTCAGAATTTACATCAGAAAAAGATTACAAAATGCTGGTATTTCTTCTATTGTTATTGATAGAACATCGAAGAATGTCATTCTTACAATTCATACTTCGCGCCCCGGTGTAGTGATAGGAAAGAGCGGTAAAGAGATTGCTCAAATTGAAGAGGAACTAAAAAAGCTGACTGATAAAGATGTAAAAATTCAGATTACAGAAATCAAAAGACCGGAACTTGACGCTAATCTTGTTGCGGAAAATATTTCAAGGCAGATTGAAGGAAGGGTTTCCTTCAGAAGAGCTATGAAACAATCAATTACATCTGCAATGAGAATGGGTGCCGAAGGAATTAGAATTATGTGTTCCGGAAGATTAGCAGGTTCAGAAATGGCACGGACAGAACAATATAAAGAAGGTAGAATTCCGCTGCATACAATACGTGCTGATATAGATTACGCAACAGCAACAGCGCAAACAATCTACGGCTCAATAGGAATTAAAGTGTGGATATGCCGCGGAGAAATTTTAGATAAACGTTTATCCGAATAATGAGCTTGCCTGTCAGGCAGGCAGGTTGCAGGAGTTTTTTTCATGTTAATGCCCAAAAGAGTAAAGTTTCGTAAAGCACACAGAGGTAGAAGAGCCGGTAAAGCTACGCGCGGTCATCTAATAAACTTTGGAGATTATGGTTTGAAGGCGTTAGAGCCGGCGTGGATTACAAGCCGTCAAATTGAGGCATGCCGTGTTGCTTTATCGCGTCAGATGAAAAGGGATGGGAAAGTTTGGATCAGAATATTTCCCGATAAACCGGTAACCAAGAAACCTCTTGAAACTAGAATGGGTAAAGGGAAAGGTGCACCGGAATTTTGGGTGTCTGTTGTTAAACCCGGCAGAATTATGTTTGAAGTAGGCGGTATTGATAAAGCAACTGCTCACGAAGCTCTAACGCTTGCTGCGCACAAGTTGCCAATAAAAACTAAAATTGTTCAGCGTCCGGACTTAGAATCATAAGAGGATTTGAAAAAGATGAAGATTTTTGAAATAAGGGAAATGTCCACAGAGGAAATCAGAAAAAGAATTTTGGAAGATCAAAAGAACCTCGTGGATTTAAGATTCCAACAAGAATTAAAAAACTTAACTAACACAGCAAAACTGCGTCTTGTTAGAAAAGATATTGCTAAAATGAAAACTATTCTTAAAGAACGCGAGATGCAGCTGACAATCCGCCAAAAGCGGGCAAAGGAAAATAAATAAGGAGTATTAGGATTTCTATGGAGAAGAGAAGTTTAAGAAAAACAAGGATTGGTACTGTTGTTAGCAATAAGATGAAGAAAAGCATAATCGTTGCAATAGAGAGACGTGTAGCTCATCCGATTTATAAAAAGTATTTTAAGAAGACTACGAAATTTATGGCTCATGATGAAAAGCAGGAATGCAATATCGGCGATGTTGTAAAGATTATGGAAACTCGTCCTTTGAGTAAAAGAAAAAATTGGCGCTTGGTGCAAATTGTAGAAAAAGCCAGGTAAAAAAATTGAAGGTTTGAGGAGCGGATAAGTAATGATACAAGAAGAAACTAATTTAGTTGTAGCCGATAATTCCGGCGCTAAGAAAGTTCGATGCATTCGCGTGCTTGGCGGCAGCGACCGCCGCTATGCAAGCGTTGGCGATTTAATTGTAGTGAGTGTTAAAACTGCTATTCCGGGAGGCGGGGTAAAAAAGGGTGAAGTAAGCCGCGCTGTTGTTGTTAGAACTAAAAAAGAAGTTAGAAGAAACGATGGTTCTTACATTCGCTTCGACGAAAATGCTGCTGTTCTTTTGAATGCTCAAGGCGAACCAAGAGGAACACGTATCTTCGGTCCGGTTGCAAGAGAACTTAGAGATAAAAAATTTATGAAGATAATTTCTCTGGCTCCAGAGGTCTTATAAGGATAGCGATAATGAAGATTAGAAAGAACGATACAGTAGTTGTAATTTCCGGAAACAATAAAGGTAAAACCGGAAAAGTCTTGAAAGTATTTCCAAAAGAAAATCGTGTTATTGTTGAGGGCGTTAATCTCCGTAAGAGGCATACAAAACCAACAC
>JBFLWC010000409.1:0-7964 GCA_040758415.1 Bacteroidota bacterium
TCCAAAATCCAAAATTCAAAACCCGAAATCCGAAATCCAAAACTCAAAATCCGAAATCCAAAATTCTAAAAGGAGTTTTGAATTTTGTGCTTTGTGCTTTGAATTTTCCTGAGTTTCACCCTTGGAAAATTCGAGAGTAAAATCTGTTACACTAAATGTTGAAAGCCAGGAGAACATAATTATAAAATCCAAAACTCACAATCCGAAATCCAAAATTCTAAAAGGAGTTTTGAATTTTGTGCTTTGTGCTTTGAATTTTCTATTTGGACTGCTTTTTTATTTTAATGAGTATGACTTATATTGCACAGTAAGTTATCAAGTTTCATAATGAAAATTTTTTTTATTGAATTCAGAGAAATCCTTTCGATTGCACTGCGGGCAATCCGCGCAAATAAACTTCGCTCTATTCTAACTACTCTTGGAATTATAATCGGTATTGTTGCAGTTACAACAATGTCCACTGCAATTGTTGGTTTGCGTGAAGCGTTTATCAATTCCATCTCTTCATTTGGAAGCGATGTTCTTTACGTTGATAAGATGCCCTGGTTTGCTATGGGAGATTGGGCTATGTATCGCAATAGAAAAGATATAACGATGGAACAGTATGAAAAATTGAGAGAAGTTTTGAAGAATTACGAAGCGATGGCGCCTAATAAAAGAACTTTTGGAACAAATGTAAAAAGAAAAGATAAATCTGTTGCTGCAACAATAGTTTATGGTACTACGGAAGAATATCAAAGAACCTCACAGCTTGTTCCGGAAGACGGACGCTTTATGAACGATCTTGAAGTGCGCGCTGCAAGAAAAGTTTGTGTGATTGGGAAAGATATTGCAAAAGAACTTTTTCCGTTTGAAAGCCCTGTTAACAAAAATATAAAAATCAATAACGTCCCGTTCAAAGTAGTTGGACTTTTGGAAAAGCAGGGAAGCGGTTTCCTCGGTTCGTTTAGTTTGGATGGACAAATCATTATGCCGATAAAAACTTTTGAAAGTGTTATTGGCGATGCGCATGGACGACTGAGAATTGATATTAAGATTGGCGATGTTACAAAACTTGAAGACGCAAAGGAAGAGATAACTTCTGCAATGCGCGTAATTAGAAAAATTCCGCCGGGCAAGCCGGATGATTTTGCTATCAATCAACAGGAAGTTTTTAAGGAGATGTACGATAAAACTGTTGGAATTATTGCTATTGCCGGAGTTGTTATTACTGCTCTCTCTTTGTTTGTTGGTGCTATCGGAATTATGAATATTATGTTTGTTTCTGTAACCGAAAGAACAAAAGAAATCGGAGTTAGAAAAGCGATTGGTGCAAAAACGTGGTCTATTCTTCTTCAGTTTTTAACAGAGGCAGCAATAATTTGTATTCTTGGCGGTATAATCGGTTTGGTAATTTCGTTTCCACTAAGTTTGATCATTAACCAATTTTTGCCAACTGCAATGCCGACGAATATTGTATTTCTATCTCTCTTTATTTCTGCTCTGGTAGGAATTATATCGGGATTTTTACCGGCGTTAAAAGCATCAAAATTAAATCCGGTTGAGGCACTCCGTTATGAGTGAAATGTTTTATGCAAATTTTTGAAAGCATTAAACTTGCCTTTGGTTCAATAATAGGAAGTAAACTCCGTTCGGTTCTTACTCTTCTTGGAATTGCGGTTGGGCTTTTTTCGATTATCATAGTTATGACAGCAATAAGCGCAGTTCAAAAAAGTGTAGAAGACACTTTTAATGAAATAGGGACGAATAATTTTATTATTCAAAAATGGCCCGCTATACAACTTGGCGATCCGCATCGCCAGAGTAAATACAGGAATCGGAAAAACATAACTGTTGAAGAAGGAGAAAAACTTCGTGAGATGACTTCGCTTCCTGTTGCTGTAGGAATTTCACTTCGCCTTGGAGGGAAAACAGTTAAGTATGCCGCCGAAAAAACTAATCCTAATGTTTTAATCCAAGGTGGAAATCTTGATCTATTTTTGGCTTATGACTACAAAGTTTCTGAGGGAAGAGGTTTAAGTAAATCTGATATTGATTACGCGCGCCCCGTAACCGTTTTGG
This sequence comes from Bacteroidota bacterium, assembly GCA_040758415.1. Lineage (GTDB taxonomy): Bacteria > Bacteroidota > Ignavibacteria > Ignavibacteriales > Melioribacteraceae > Fen-1258. The sequence goes on from JBFLWC010000409.1 coordinate 2,062, forward strand.
GCAGCGATGTTGCAGAGAAAATTTTTAAGAATGTTAATCCAATCGGGCAGACAGTAAAAGTGGATAACTTCAATTTAGAAGTTATTGGTGTGTTTGAAAAAGAAGGTTCTATACTTGGTCAATCTCAGGATAATTTTATTGCAGTTCCGCTGCAAGTGTTTCAAAAATATTTTGGAGAAAAACGAAGTGCCGGTTTAACTATTGTTGCACCTTCTAAAGAATTAATTGAAGTAACGCAGGACGAAGTAATTGGTGCGTTACGCAAAATAAGAAAAGTTGAAAGCTGGCAGGAAAATGATTTTGAGATTATTACTAATGAACAGCTTATACAACAATTCAACGACTTAACAAAATATTTTAAGTTGGGTGCTGGGGTTATTGCATTTATAGCTTTGCTTGCTGCAGGTATCGGAATTATGAATATTATGCTTGTAAGTGTTACCGAACGAACGCGCGAGATTGGAATCAGAAAAGCCATTGGTGCGCGTAAAAGAACTATTCTAACTCAATTTGTTATCGAAGCAGTTGCGTTGAGCTGGTTCGGTGGTATAATCGGAATTCTTATTGGTGTACTGGGCGGAAATATAGTTGCGCTTCAGCTCGGTGTTTCAATTGTATTACCAATAGAATGGATAATTATCGGGCTGATAGTTACAACGTTTGTTGGCATCGTCTTCGGCGTTTATCCCGCGGTTAAAGCCGCTAACTTAGACCCAATCGAAGCGCTTCGGTACGAGTAAATTTTTTTCTTAATAATCAAGGAATAAACATGAGTATTCTCCTCGACAAAAAAACACGTGTAATTGTACAGGGTATTACCGGAAGTGAAGGTTCATTTCATGCCAAACAAATGATTGAATACGGTACAACGGTTGTTGCTGGTGTAACTCCGGGTAAAGGCGGACAAAAATTTGAAGAGACAAACGTTCCAATCTTCAATACTGTTGCTGATGCTGTATTAGCAACAAAAGCAGACGCGTCTGCAATCTTTGTCCCTCCGGCTTATGCGGCAGATGCAATTCTTGAAGCTGCAAATGCAGGAATAAAATTAATAGTCTGCATTACTGAAGGCATTCCTACAAAAGATATGATTGCAGTCTACAACTCAATCAAAGGAAAAAATATTCGTTTGATAGGACCAAACTGTCCGGGGGTAATTTCTCCGGGCAAAGCAAAAATCGGAATTATGCCAGGCTTTATTCACAAGAAGGGAAATGTTGGAGTTGTATCGCGCAGCGGCACACTTACTTACGAAGCAGTTAAACAATTGTCTGATCTTGGAATTGGTCAATCAACTTGTGTTGGCATCGGTGGAGACCCTGTTATCGGTTCACGTTTCATAGATATAATTCAATTATTTAATGAAGATCCTGCAACCGAAGGAATTGTTATGATAGGTGAGATTGGCGGCAGTGCGGAAGAGGAAGCTGCTGAGTTCATCAAAAAAAATGTTAAGAAACCTGTTGTTGGATTTATAGCTGGAAGAACTGCACCTCCGGGACGCAGAATGGGTCACGCAGGCGCAATAATTTCCGGTGGAAAAGGAACTGCAATAGAAAAAATGGGTGCAATGAAAAGAGCAGGTATACATGTTGTTGAAAGTCCTGCTGAAATTGGTATTACGATGAAGAAAGCTATAGATAAAGGAAAAGGAGATAAGAAAAGAAGGAATGTCCCAAAGGAAAGAATCGCTTCGCTCAATCCGTCAGCTGACGGAAGGAATGATGAAAATAGTCATTAGTCAATGGTCATTAGTCATTAGTTGTTTGTTGTTGGTTATTTATCATTGATGATTTGTATTTCATTCTCAGGCACACATATTTATTTCAACGCGCGTTTGATGTTATAAATTGCCGCTAAAAGAAAGATAAAATTTGCAATCCAAGCAGTGATTAATGGGTTCAACGCTCCGCTTTTTCCAAATGCTTGACCTACTTTCATAAATACGAGATAAATAAAAGTAATTAGGAGATTGATGCCAAATTGTATAGCCAAGCCGCCTCTGCGTCTGTTTGCTGAAATTGGCAACCCAAACAGCACAACCACAATACTTGAAAATGCAAACGCAATACGAGATTGATATTCAATTAAAATTGTTGTGGGGTCATTCCCAGTACGGTATTGTTCATCGGCAAAATTTTTTAATTCACTTAAAGTCATTTCTTCCGGCTTGCGTTGTTTCTTTATTACGTCTCCCGGTTTGAAACTCAATCCGCGAAATTCACGCATCATAAATTTTTCAATCGCTTCGGATGAGTCTGTGAATGTTCGGTTAATTCCATCATAAACAATCCAGCAGTTTTTTGTTGAATCGTATTTCATGCGAGTGGCATCTATACGCGAGACGAGCTTTGTTTTTTCATTAGGATTAAATTCTTGTATGCTGATCTGTGTTGCCTGTCTTTGTGTTAGATCGTAATAGTTAATTGTTACTATCCTCGTTTTACTGTCTTGAAAAAAAATATTACTTCCATAGTAGACCAATCCTTTCTTCATGTACGTTTGTTCTATAAACACTTTGTGTTTGTTTGCCATTGGAACAAAATAACCACCGAAGTAAACCGAGAAAATGCTGATAAGTATTGATACAATGATAAAAGGCGACATGAATCTGTAAAGACTAACCCCGCCTGCTTTGATTGCAGTGAGTTCATTTAAGTTTGCCATTTTACCTGCGGTGAACAAACTTGCAAGAAGAACGGCAACGGGTGTCATCAATCGAATCATTTCAGGCGTAAACACAATGTAGTATTGAAATACCAGATTAGCCGGAACGTTTTGATCAACAAAGTTGTCGAGACTTTCCATCATATTTATCACAACAAAAAGCAAAGTAAAGGCAAGCAATCCAAAGAAGATTGTCTGCAAGAATTGTTTTACAAGATAGCGGTCAAGAATTTTCATCGTTTCCCTGTTCGGCTCTCCAAGATTGAGGAATTATTTTGTTGATGAAGTCAAAACTAATAGTAACTTTTTCTCTCGCGCTTTTAATCATCAATAATATTCCAATAATCCCAAGGAAAATATTTGCGCTCCAAATTCCCCAAAAAGGAGAAAGCAATCCGCGGTCTGCAAGTTTTTCCCCGCCAATTAAAAATGACCAATAGATCAGAAAGAAAATTAAACTGATGCCGGCTGCCATTCCAAACCCTCCTTTGCGCATCATAGTTCCAAGCGGCGCGCCGATAAGTACAAATACAATACAAGCAAAAGGGAGTGAATACTTTTTGTGAATCTCTACCCAATAGCGGCTGATATCTTGACCGTTGTAATTCAATCGTGAAAGAATATCCATTATAGAATTTTCTTCTGCTTTAATTTTTTGCTGTGCTTTCAAATAAACATATTGTCCGGTAGTTTTTGCATCTGCTGACCCAGCAAAGTTTTTGTTGTTAATCAATAATTTAATACGTGCGTAATAGTCTTTAAGATAATTTGCTTGAATTTTTTCGAGACTATCTACGATTGCAAGCATTTGCGGTGCGCCAAGTTCGCGGTCTCCGCGCGGCCCGCCAAATGCACTCTGCTCAAAAGAAAATTGTTCGGCGGGCATAGCAATTTTGTGCCTCTCGAATCTTAATTTGCGGTAGGAATTTTTTTCTAGGTTATCAGACTCATGTATCTCTCCCTTTTTCAAATCCATTATCAGTTTTTTTTGATTTTGCGAGAAATATATTTTACCAAATTGTGCAGTAACAATATTTATCTTTGGCGGGTTTGAGTAATCGTAAATAGTTACTTGTTTCAGTTCATTGTTGGATTGATCAATTTCCCTTGCAAGTATTGAATAATTTGGAACCTCTTGCGAAAAAACTCCAGCCACAAGTGAAAGAGTTGGTTTCTTTCGCGATATATCTTCCATCAGTAAACGCGCTGCGTGGTTAGCATCCGGATAAATACTATTATTGAAGTGAACAAGAAAAAGTGCTAAAACAATGCTTGCCGCCAGCGGCGGAATAATCATCTTATACAAGCTAACACCGGTGGCTTTGAGAATTGCAATTTCATTGTTTTGCGACATCGAACCAAACGCCATCAACGTTGCCACCAGAACAGACATCGGCACAACAAGCACAACCATCCACGCAAGGTTGTATGTAATTAATTTCGTTATAACCCATGCGCTCAATCCTTTTCCAACTAACCGATCCGCAAACTTCATTAAGAACTGGAGAAGAAAAACAAAAATCAAAATGAAGACAGAAAATAGAAAAGGCAACAGATGGTTTTTGAGTATGTATTTAATTAGAATCATTTAATAAAAAATTCTGGGGTTACTTTATCATTCGAAATTTACCATAAATAGAAAAGATTAAAAAGGAAATACCAGCTTGGGGTTATTTGTCATTAGTCATTGGTCATTATTTTTTGAATGACAAATGATAAATGATAAATGATAAATGGCAAAGCATTATCAGAAACTCAGGCACTTAGGAACTTAGACACTCTGCGTCTAATTTGAGTAATTAATCATATTCACACTTGAATCCAGAAATTGATAGGCGTAAATTTGGATAGGAAAGTTAAGCTCAATCTATATCTTATTGTTATCTATTTTTCTTTTCAAAAGTTATTCAGGAGGATTTGTGGAAGTAGTTATTGATCATTTAAAAAACAACATCAACAATTATTTAGAGGAGTTAAAAGAATATATAAAAATTCCCAGTGTAAGTACTCTCGAATCGCATAAGGATGAAGTGAATCGTTGTGCTGGATTTGTTGCTGGTAAATTAAAAGACGCAGGGATGCAGCGCGTAGAAATTTTTTCTACTGCCGGCCATCCTATTGTTTATGGTGAATGGCTTGGTAAAGCGGGAAAACCGACTGTTTTAATTTACGGTCACTACGATGTTCAACCCGTTGATCCATTGGAACTATGGACGAACGATCCATTTGCCCCGGTAATTCGGGACGGTAAAATTTGGGCGCGCGGAGCTAATGATAATAAGGGTCAAAGTTATGTTCACATCAAAGCTGTTGAAGCTTATTTTAAAACTTTGGGCGAGCCACCGGTTAACATAAAATTTTTGTTTGAAGGCGAAGAAGAAATTGGCAGCACTAACTTGTATACCTTTTTGAGAGAAAATCAAGAATTATTAAAGTGCGATGCAATTTTAATTTCCGATACAAGCATGTATGCGCAGGATGTTCCTACTATTACTTACGGTTTGCGCGGCTTGCTCTATATGGAAGTTGAAGTTACCGGCGCTAACCGCGATTTACACTCCGGAAGTTTTGGCGGTGCTGTTGCAAACCCAATCAATGAGCTAGCAAAAATAATTTCCAAACTTCAGGATAAAAATGGTAAAGTTACGATTCCAAATTTTTACAAAGGTGTTTTCAAACTAACAAAAGAGGAAAAAGATAATTTCAAGCGGTTGAAATTTTCCGACAAAAAATACGCGAAGAGACTTGGTGTTAAAGAATTGCAGGGAGAAAAAGGATTTACAACTTTGGAGAGATTGTGGACAAGACCAACATTAGATTGCAACGGAATTATCGGCGGATTTACAGAGAAAGGCGCAAAAACCGTTTTGCCATCAAAGGCAGTAGCAAAAATAAGTATGCGCTTAGTGCCGCATCAAGACCCGGAAAAGATAGCGAAAGAATTTGCAAAATTTGTTAAGTCGCTCGCTCCCAAAAGTATATATGTTGATGTAAGAACTTTGCATTATGGTTACGGATGTATTGTGCCGTTTGGTGGTAAAGCAATCAGCGCCGGAGCTAAAGCAGCTGCAAAAGCATTTGGTAAAAAAACTGTTTTCACACGCGAAGGAGGTTCAATTCCTATTGTTGTTGATTTGATGCAGAAATTGAAAGCACCGGCTGTGTTGATGGGACTCGGTTTAGACTCTGATAATATTCACTCGCCAAACGAACATTTTTTGCTAGAAAATTTTGAA
>JBFLWC010000410.1:0-2681 GCA_040758415.1 Bacteroidota bacterium
TATTCTTATAATTGACTAAATCAATGATAGTGCCAATCAAGCAGATACCCCAGGTCAGCAAGTATAAAATTCCTAAACCAATCTGGTCTGTCAAGAATCTTTGAATACCCGCTATTCCGAGAAATCCAACTAAAGTTACAAGAAGAATAGTTTGTGGATCTCTTCTGCGCGTACGATAAATATTTACAAACTGCTGCGCCTGTTTATCATCCATATTTTTTAGAAAGCTTGAGATATACATCTGTTCTTCACCCATAATTTCGGGCAATAGTTCAAGAACGTTAGCCATAAATAACCTCGCTTGTTTTGTGAAAGTTGTTAAACATTTTTGTCGAAAGTCTTATTGTTCGCACTGTAATAAGAATCAGTGCTGCAATTCCCAGCGGATGAGTTTTGATTGAATGAATCAAATCTCCATGATAGAAAAACGAAATTGATCTTCCCAAGCCGCAGCCAGGGCAAAAAGTAATCCCCAAATTATGAAACGGACAAAGTGTGAAACGCTGGACTTCGTATGGATTGATGAAGAGCAAATAGATTAATCCAACCAACCAAAGTACAGCTTCCCACTCAACTATCCTTAAAATTGATTTGACCGGTCCCATTTTGGTTTAGAATGAAATCCTATTTTGATTATACTGGAATTATAATAAGGAATCAAGTTTCTGGTATTTAGTCGTATTAAAAGAGAGAGACCTCTGAAAAATAGAATTGTACATAACCGAAACATTTTTAATAGCACACAGATGGCACTGATTTGACTGATTTTCGCAGATTAAATCTGTGTTAATCTGTTCAATCTGCGTCATCTGTGTTCTATTTTTTTATTTTTCAGAGATTTCAGAGAAGTAGTTTTACAAATTTTTTGTAGCAATAATGCAAAAATGTTTTGAACCGCGCTTGCCAAAGAGGGAAGATATTTTCATCAATCCTTTTGCAATTGTTTTATTAGCATAAAGCCATTGAACGGCTTTTAATTTTTCACCGATTTTAAACCACGAGTTGAACTGATAAACAAATCTATCGTTTAAATAAACCGAGAGGAAAATTTTCAAAGGACTGTTTGCAACTATCTCTTCAAATGCAGAGAAGGATTCCGGCTTAAGATAGTCTGTAAGAATTACAAAACCTCCGGGTGAGAGTATACGAAATGTTTCAGCAAGAGCTTTCTCTTTTTCATTCACGCTTAAATGCCATCCTTCAAGACCATCGCATAACAAAACCAAATCGAAGTGATTAGCAGGAAAAGATATGTTTGTAATATCCGCTTCCGAAAAATGAAACCGGCTGTTATTTGCTTTTGCCAGATTTCCATGATGTGAAAGTTTCTCAGCATACGTCTTTGCTTGTTGCACTGCTGTTTTAGAAACGTCAATGCCGAAGATTTCAGATGCAAAACCATTAAAAAGAAAAGTCAATTTTCCCTTTCCGCAGCCAACGTCAAGAATTCGGGAGTAATTTGGTTTGAGCGAACATGCGGTCTTAACAACAAATTCGTGCCGAAGAACTTCAACAGCTTTTTTGCTATACTCCCATGGTTCATTTTCACCCAAATATAATTGTTCAAAATATTCGCTGTTCTTCACCACCAAATTATTTCTATGTTTTGTGTTCATAACTTTTTTAAAAAGCAGAATAACACAAATCGAATTGATTTTTCTTATTGATAAACTACCTTTGAGACAACCTCTTCAAGTAATTTACCCCACGCAATTTATATATTTTGCGCAAGGTGTTCTTCCTTAGCGTGTTTCTATTCTTACAGAACAACAATGCGGCTGCTGAAACTCTTATTTGTTGTTATGCAACTGTAACTTCTTTGCACAGGTAAACATCTTGAATCGCATTGAGCAGCTTAACACCTTCTGCAAGCGGACGTTGGAATGCTTTGCGACCCGAAATCAATCCCATCCCGCCCGCGCGTTTATTAATTACAGCTGTTCTTGCAGCTTCGGCAAAATCATTTTCACCGCTTGCGCCGCCGCTGTTAATTAATCCGGCAAGCCCCATGTAATTGTTCATTACCTGGTAACGTGTTAAGTCAATAGGGTGGTCGGTTGTTAATTCTGTGTAAACCCTTTTATCAATTTTTCCGTAAGAAGAATTACCCATGTTTAGCGCAGTGTAACCGCCGTTGTTCTCCGGCATTTTTTGTTTGATGATGTCTGCTTCGATTGTTACGCCAAGATGGTTTGCCTGGCCTGTTAAATCTGCCGAGACGTGATAGTCTTTATCTTTTTTGAATTGATTATTTCTCAAATAGCACCAGAGAATTGTAGCCATACCAAGTTCGTGGGCATATTGGAATGCTTCGCTAACTTCGATAATCTGGCGCGAACTTTCATCAGAACCGAAATATATTGTTGCACCAACTGCAGCCGCACCCATATCCCAGGCTTGTTCAATTTTTGCAAACATGATTTGATCAAATTTGTTCGGGAAAGTGAGAAGTTCGTTGTGGTTAATTTTAAGAACGAAAGGGATCTTATGAGCATATTTTCTTGCGGTCAAGCCAAGCACGCCGAGTGTTGAAGCAACTGCATTGCATCCTCCTTCGATTGCAAGTTTAACAATATTTTCCGGATCAAAATAATCCGGATTTTTTGCAAACGATGCACCTGCGCTGTGTTCAATTCCCTGGTCAACCGGAAGAATAGATAAATAACCGGTGCCGCTTAAAC
>JBFLWC010000411.1:0-3294 GCA_040758415.1 Bacteroidota bacterium
ATAGCAGGGAACTTTTTATCCGGCACAATTTGATATTCTCCTCTTTGAAGATAGAAAATGAATCTGCCGGCGGAATCAGTTTGAACAGTGGTAGAATCGTTGTTACTATCAACAATCTTGAAAGAGGTTTGGAAAGGTTTATAATTGATATATCCATTTCTTTCTACCGGCGTGATCGGACCAATATAAGCTTGTCCAAAAACACCGGTTTTGTTTTCAATTTCAGAAGCGGAGAATCCGTACGTAAAACGAGAAACATTCAGCGTTACCAGATAATAGCGTTTTTCTATTTTTGCGTTTGCTTTGGGATACGGCTCAACTTTTTTCACCCAAAATAAATATGAATTATTAACCTCTCCAATCGAAATTATTTTTTGCGGGAGGTACGTCTGCACAGTATCAATTCGGTTTTCTGAACCTTTACTTATGAGCAATTTGATTTTTGCAGTTCCTTCCCAAAAACACCTTAAGCCCTCCGGGCAGCGTGAATCTTCCACAACATCGGTAAATGTTATATAAAGATTTTCTCTCTGTATAAATACCGATTTGCCGAATTGTATTTTGAAGTCGCTGTCAAGGAATATATCGGGAGTTACCGGATTCTCGGAACAGCCGTTCCAAGCCAATACAAAAATCACAAAAAATAAATTTGCCTCTTTCATGGTTATTACCTCAACTTTCAAGTTTACACCGAGTAACTACAGCCCTTAACCTTGAAGTTTCCGATTTCTCTAATCGGTTCTTCCAATATATTGCCGTGTAGCTTTTAACAAATAAATAGTTCTATTTACTTTTAATTGCACAACAACATCAACATAAATTCCAGGACCCCACTTAGGACCATCACGAGCTATCCTGGCTATTCTAAATGGTTTCGATTCACCCGCTGGCTGCTCGTCACTGAAATATGATTTCCAAATTTCTGTTCGATTTATAATGTAAATTGCATCGGCAGAAATTGAAGGAGAAATTACGGAGCTGTCTGTAGTTTCAATATAAACGATAGTTATTAACGGTTTACCGTTGGGCGGACTAATCGGCATAAAATCTCGCCACATATAAGTTGTCATAACAATTTTTTGATTTTCCAGTTCTAATGTATCCGGCGCCGAAAGGAGATCGTTAATTGGAATATCCCGGGGTGAAGATAGCGGGTCGGTACAACCGGCAAAAAAGAGTACCAAAAAAGAAGAAAACAATATGACAAATAACTTTTCTTTCATGTTTACCTTATGTTTTAAGATCTTGCACATAATGGGAAAAGATAATTCTCGTTAAAAAATGATTTCGGAACAAAGATTGCTGATTTGTGATTTAGGAAGATACTGCATTCCTAGTCTCATCGGTCATAGTACTTCGTAAATCAAAAATCCATGTTCTAAAATCATAGATCATTTTTTGTATAACTAGAACCTCGCTTCAAAACTCAGCCACCACTGGGAAACTCTCAACAGATTCTTGAACTCGGGATCAACCAACAAATTCACCCTGAATTCTTTACTGATGTTTGCAATAAGTTTAAGAAACATATCTGTTTCGTTATCAGTATATTTCTCATCGGCAGGTGAATAGCGCTCGCCAAAATTTTTCTCCTCTTTAATTACGCCGTCTTCGTTTCTTTTTCTTGACGTAAAATATGCCGTTGTCGTTTCGTTTATTTCCCAATCTTTAAGCATCCTATTTACACCAACCGTCAAGCCGAATTTTTCTGTTATTGTAAAATTCAGTATGACGGGAATTTGAAGTGTGAAATAATCAGAAGAATAAGTCCATACAAGCTGCTTAATTTCATCAAGTGTTAAAAGGCGGTCATACTGATAATTATAGCTGCCTGTACTCCTACTATGATATTCGGAATAGCGGTTTGCAGTAACCGGTTCAGTTGTATTTATTCTGTAATCGCGTTTGTTTATATAGAGACCAACATTGAGTTTACACCATGAATTTAATTCTGATGAAAAGCGTAACGTTACTTCATTGTTGTTCTCGTTTCGATTACCCCGACCGCTGCGGATATCTCTTGCCGCAGATTTGCCTGAATAATCGTAAACATTCAGAACATTGTTGTAAGTATTTTCATAGTGTGAAACGTAAAACGATGTATCCATTATTACAGATGAATTGGAAATATCTCCTTTCGTTTTAGAATATCTGTAATAACCCGAAAAAGATTTTCCTTCTCCAACGATATAATTAAAGTTAAGTGAGAAATATTTATTGGTGCCGTCTTGATTCCACGATTGAACAGTTGACGAATTAGAATAACTATTACTCCAATTATTACTCGTTGGCGTAGCATCATAATTATAAAAGTAATAGTTAAGGTAGTTGTATTTCTGTTCTACTTTGCCGTTAAGCTGCCCAAGTTTTAATCCGGCGTTAAATTTATCGGAGAATTGGTACATTAGTCCGGTGCTGAAGTCTGTGTGATTATAATCCTGGCTTTTACCGCGTTGGTTTCTGCTTTCCCAGTCTGAGTTGTTAGTGTTGCCGTATTCATCGCTGCGCGCTTCAAGGTAGCCGCCTTCTCTTTTGTGAACTACTCCGTTGAATGATAGCCCCAAACTCAATTTATCGGTTATACTATATCCTGCAAAAGCAGAAAACAAATGAGCGTTGGTTATCATTTCATCCTTTGCAGAATAACGATCTTTAATAGGTACGTCTGCAGCACCTTGGGCTTTCATTCCCAATGCATCGTAATAATAAGAAGGATTATAAATATAATACGGCGAGGTGTAGAAATTTTCTTTGCGGCGTATCATTTGATAAGTTGCACCTATGTAAAAATTATTAAGAACCTCTTTAATGGGATTTGCAAGAAATCCGAAAGAAAAAGTCGGTTCCGGTTCGGCACGCGTAATTGATATCCATCTTCTGTCGTAAATCGGTCTATATAATACACCTGCGTAATATAGAGGGACTATATAACTGCTTACAACTTTATCAACCGTTCTATCCCCTCTAAAATCTAAATAGAATATTGTGTTCTTCTCATTGAACTTAGGAATTATCGCGGGGTTTAGATAAGCATTTAAGAAAGGATCATCAATCACTCCTACAGCAACATTCTTAAAATTCTCTAATCCAAAAGTATTTAAGTAATGGCTGTTAAAATAGAGGTCGGATTTTTCAAAACTCTGTTCAGTTGCTCTTTCGCCGTAATATTGTGCTGATAGAAGAGCGGGGAATAAAACGAGCATAAAAAATAATTTTTTCATATAATCCTCTTGAATTAAATTGGATTTACAACTTTTCCAATAAATAATATTGTTCCGGTGTTTTTTTCTCTGA
>JBFLWC010000412.1:0-2267 GCA_040758415.1 Bacteroidota bacterium
ACTTCCGGATTTTGCTTCTTGATAAAGATGATTTGCTTTCGGAAAAACGACCGACTTGAAATTTTTATTTCCACCCCGCATCAAAGCTTCTTCCATTTTCGGTTTATTCTGCTCTACAGAAACTTGCAAATCTAACCCGCCAAATGTCATCAATACCGGCACTTTCATCCTTTCAAGTGCTGATGAAGGATCATATCTAATAAAAAATCTAAACCATGGATTATCGAAGAGATTAATTTGTGATTGCACCGTTGCGTTTATATATGCCTCTTTATCCTGAATTGATGCTTTTACTTCAGCGTTCAGGTTCGCAAAATCTTTTTCTGCAAATATTTTAATATCGTTTCTAATTTCGTTCAGGTCTTTGTTGTTCTTCAACATTTCGTTTATTTTTTTCTGAAGGTTAAGATTTTGTTCGATCAAACTATCTGCAGCTCCGCCAGCTTTTAAAATTAATTTTTGCTGTTCAAGTAAAACTTCACCGCCGTCTACACCTGTACCGGAAATAAGAATCACAAAAGCGATGTCATTCGAGTTAGCTGCTGCAAGCGGCGCAATTATTCCGCCTTCACTATGCCCAATAAAACCAATTTTTTTATGATCAATATTTTTTTGTTTCTTCAAAAATTCGACCGCAGCTATTGCATCGTTAGAAAAATCCTCGGTAGTGGATTGCATTATATTTCCAGTCGAGCCGCCAACGCCGCGGTCGTCATAGCGAAGTACTGCAATATTAAGGCGTGTTAAATAATCAGCAATCTTCTGAAAAATTTTGAAGCCCAGAATTTCTTCATCGCGGTTTTGCGGACCGCTGCCGGTTAATAAAATTACTGCGGGGTATTTTCCTTCTTCCTTTGGTAAAGTCAAAGTGCCGGATAGAAGAATCTGTCCACTCTTAAAAGCTACCTCTTCTTCCATATATGTGAGGGGTTCTTCAACTTTTTGTTCTGTTTGAGGACCTAATTTTTGTTCAATTGCTCTTGCAAGAAAAAATGTTCCTTTAATTCCAGCTTGCAGCAGTCCTCCTTTTATTGAGTCAGCTTTCAATTCGCCATCGAATTTGGCAACACCTACTTGTCCCGGTAATTCAAAATAAACTTTATTTTTTTTGAAACTGAAAACGGGGAGTTGATAGTCTTTCAATTTTTGAGAAGGAATAGTGAGAAAGGCATAGAACGTACTATCTGATTTTTCAACTTTAATTTGGAAATTCAAATCCATACTCAACATTTTTATTTTTCCATCCCAGTTGCCAGTAATATCCTTCTGCGCATAGATTTGAGAAAAAAGAAATATCAATACAAAAAATAATTTTAAGAAGAGTTTCATACCAATTCCAATTTTATATCATTGTGATAGAAAAAATAGTCAGTTTAAAAGAAAAAAGCCGCTGCATAGCAACGGCTTCACTTCCGCCCCTGCCTACCGCGGGCAGGTTTGACGGACTATACAGACAGAATAATATTTTTACCCAAGATAAGCTTTCAGGTTTTTGCTGCGTGTGGAGTGGCGCAATCTAATTAATGCTTTCTCCTTAATTTGTCTAACGCGCTCGCGTGTAAGATTCAGCTTTTCGCCAATCTCTTCAAGAGTCAGCGAATGCTCTTTTCCCAACCCGAAGTAAAGACGAATAACATCAGCTTCTCTATCTGTTAAAGTTGAAAGAGAGCGTTCTATTTCGGCTTTCAAAGATTCTTTCATCAGCGTATAATCCGGTGCCGGCTGATCTTCATTTGGCATTACATCTAATAAGCTGTTGTTGTTGTCTTCGCTGTGTGCAAACGGCGCATCCATAGAAACGTGTCTTCCCGCAATCTGCATTGCATAAGTAACATCGGAAACATCCATATCAAGTTGTGTTGCAATCTCTTCAGCACTTGGTCTTCTCTCATATTCTTGTTCGAGCTGGCTTAAAGCTTTTCCCATTTTGTTCAAAGCACCAACACGATTAAGAGGAAGACGAACCATTCTTGATTGTTCTGCAATTGCTTGCATTATTGATTGTCGTATCCACCAAACAGCGTAAGAAATAAATTTGAATCCTCTCGTTTCATCAAATCTTCTTCCAGCTTTTATGAGACCAAGATTCCCTTCGTTAATCAAATCACCTAATGGCAATCCTTGGTTTTGATATTGCTTTGCAACACTTACTACAAATCTTAAATTAGCTTTAGTCAATTTTTCTAAAGCTGCTTGCTCTCCTTTTTTGATTCGAATAGCCAATTCAATCTCTTCGCTCGGCGTAAGAAGATCAACTTTACCTATTT
>JBFLWC010000413.1:0-3361 GCA_040758415.1 Bacteroidota bacterium
GTGTGCCCAAGCGAAACAGCAAGCGTCATTGTGTATGCATTATCGGCAACGTAATCCATAAACTTTCTTCCGTTCTCTTTGCTTTCAGACGGAGAGTTTCCTTTGAGAACAAAATAGAGCAAACTACCGGGTGCAAAATTTCCGTTGAAGTCAATCATCTGCTTTTTTGCCACTTCATAATTCTTGAAGTTCTGAAGACCTGGATAATTAACAAACTCAATTTTAGGATGAGAATTTAAAAACTCTGCTATTCGACTTGCAGATTTTATCTGATGCCGCTGACGGAGTGCAAGCGTTGGTAAACCGTAAGTAAGAATTGCCCACGCACTTTTTGTATTCAACACAGCACCAAAATCTTTTCTGTAAAGCAAAATTAAATCGCGGTATTTTTTCTTCCCGATCACAACGCCGCCCATATCCGTACCAAATCCTCCAATTCCTTTTGTAAGCGAGTGAACAACAAAATCAGCACCGAGTTCGATTGGTCTTTGACAAAAAGGAGTTGCGAATGTATTATCAATTACAACTTTAATCTGTAATTGTTCGCTTCTTGTTGTGTTGATTTCTCTAACCACTTCTGCAACTGCTTTGATATCAACAATTTCAATGTTCGGGTTCGCCGGGGTTTCAAAGTAGATAACTTTTGTCTTTTCTGTTAATGCATTAAAAATATTTTTCGGTTCTGTTAAATCTATCGGCATTGTTTTTATGTTGTATTTCGGGTACCAATTGTTGAAGAGAGAAATTGTGCAGCCGTATAAAGTTGTGTGCGTTATAATTTCATCGCCGCTGTTTGTAAGTATGCCAAGCACAGCAGAGATGGCACCCATCCCGCTTGCAAAACTTATCGCCGTTTCTCCTTTTTCAACATAAGCCAAATTTTCTTCGAGCATATCTTTGTTGGGCTCGCCAAGACGATCGTAAATAAAGATAGGAGCTTTATCGCCAAAATGTTCCGTGTTGGCAAATTGTATAAAACCTTGCGCACCCCGTTCAACTGAATCGAGCCGGAATGTTGTTGATGATGAAATTGGAGCAGTTACGTGATGCGAGTAATCCCATTTATCAGATACAGATTTTCCATAAATAAGATGTGTGTCCATCGAGTATTTTGTATCATCAACGGGATCTCTTTGTTTTGTGATTATTTCGTTTGCCATTGTCTTTCCCCTTCTGTTTTTCTAAATCAAAATTAAGGAAATAGCGGATGAGAATAAAACTAAATCAAGAATGTTGAGGACGCAAAAACCAAAATTCAAAATCCAAAATCCAAAATTCAAAACCACTCCGCCAGCTGACGGATTGTGCTTTGTCCGTCGGCTGACGGATTGTGCTTTGTGCTTTGGATTTAGAAAATTATCTTAACGCCTGCTCAATATCTGCAATCAAATCTTCAACATCTTCAACACCAACAGAGAAACGAACGAGACTGTCGGTCAAACCCATTTTATCTCTATCTTCTTTCGGAACAGATGCGTGGGTCATTGAAGCCGGATGGCAAACCAAACTTTCTACTCCGCCAAGACTTTCAGCGAGAGTAAAAACTTTTACATTGTTCAAAATTTTTTTTGCCGTTTCAACATTACCAAAATCAATCGAAATCATCCCGCCAAAACCGCTCATCTGTTTTTTGGCAAGTTCATATTGAGGATGAGATTGAAGTCCCGGATAAATTACTTTTTTTGCTTTCGGATTTATTGCAAAGTATTCGGCAATCTTCATCGCATTTTCATTATGTTGTTTCATCCGGAGTGCAAGAGTTTTTGTTGCACGCAAAGTAAGCCAGCAATCGAACGGAGAAGGAACTGCACCGATTGCATTTTGCAAATAACGTAATCGTTCGTGAATTTTTTCATCGTTTGTAATCAGCATTCCGCCTACAACATCACAATGCCCGTTTAAATATTTTGTTGTGCTATGAAGAACAATATCAATTCCGAGTTCAAGAGGTTTCTGAAAATATGGAGTCATAAAAGTATTATCTACAATAGAAATCAAATTGTTCTTTTTACAAATTTCCGAAGCTGCTTCTAAATCAGTAAGATTCAGCATCGGGTTTGTTGGCGTTTCGATGTAAACAATTTTTGTTTCGGGTCGAAGAGCATCTTCAATATTTTTAATGTCGGAAGTATCTACCCAGGAAAATTGCAAGCCGTACTCTTTCATAATCAGTTCCATCAATCTATATGTGCCGCCGTAAACATTATCGGACACTACGAGATGATCTCCTGATTTAACCAATCCTAAAATTGCCTGGACAGCCGACATACCGGAAGAAAATGCAATACCATATCTCCCTTTTTCAAGTGTTGCAATATTTGTTTCCAATGCCTGGCGCGTTAAGTTATGAGTGCGTCCGTATTCAAAACCTTTGTTAATGCCAAGCTCTTCTTGCGCGTAGGTTGAAGTCATATAAATTGGAGTTGATACAGCTCCGGTTGTTGGATCCGGAATTTGTCCTGCGTGAATTGCATCTGTTGAGAAGCCCATGGTTGACCTTATAATTATTTTTGAAAAACAACTTTTTAAAAATCCAAAGCACAAAATCCAATCCGCTAGCTGGCGGAGTGGTTTTGTATTTTGGATTCTGATCCGCCTTTGGCGGATTGGATTTGGATCCTTATTCTATATCAATCAAATCGTATCTAGTAAGCAAATCTGTAATTCTTCCAAAATCGCTAACCAAAATTGCCGATGAATCTTTTAAGATATTTTTTACATCAGATACTGGAGTTTTAGCATCCACAACAGGAAAAACATCCTCCATCACAGAGTTCACTGGAGCATTAAGAAGTTTTGGATCTTCAAGAAGTTTACCCATCAACTTTCCTTCTCTAATACTTCCAACAGGTTTCATAAATTCATTTAGAACAGGAATTTGCGAAAAGCCCTTTGTATTCATCAGCTTAATTACATCTCTTACCAAAATACTATCGTGAACGTAAATAATTTCTTCAATTCCTTTTTTCTTTTTTGCATCTGAAACATCGCGTAGAATTTTGATCTCTGCATCAAGCATACGATTCATTTTCAGCCATCCTTCGTTGTGCATTTTAGAAAGATACCTTTCACCTGTATCGCAAACAATAAACACAATTAGATCGTTCTCGGTTAAATCTTTGGCAACTTCGAGCGCAACGTGAACGATTGTGCCGGTGCTTCCACCGCAGAAGATACCCTCTTCTTTTGTGAGCCGTCGCGCTGCTGCAAACGACTCTTTATCGCTTATGTTTATAATTTTATCAATGTACTGAAAGTGAACGTTCTCCGGAAGACAATCCTGACCGATGCCTTCAACCAAATAAGGCGTGCCTTTAATAATCTCTCCTGTTTCTTTGTAATGTTTAAAGATCGAACCAAG
>JBFLWC010000414.1:0-2622 GCA_040758415.1 Bacteroidota bacterium
AAAAACATTCTGGCGTTCGTTAAGCATTTCATCAGAAATTTGTAAAAAATGGTTTGGTAGATATTGAATGGGGAAAATTTTATGACCACTTATTCGAGGACAGACAGGAGAGCGATTACATTGCTTTAACTGAGTTTGAGAGAGTTTATGTTGAAGCACAAATTAAAAAGTGTAATGAATTTCTTTCACTTATAAAACAGTTAATAACAACCCGATAATACCTATACTCTAATTCTCTGTCAAACAGTTCTGGAATATCTTGCCACATCTTCTTTCCGTTCGATGTATCCATCAAAGTTCATAGCTATGTTGCGGATGAGTAATCGTCCCATATGCGTAACGAAGAGTTTTCTATTCTTAATTTCAACTAATCCATCGTCAATGAACCCGTTCATTCCTTCAAGAGCATGACCGAAATATTTTTCGAACTCAATATTAAATTGTTTCTCGATAAGTTCGAAATCAAGTTCAAAGTGGCACATAACTTTTGTAATTACACTGCGACGCAAAATATCATCATCGTTCAAATATACTCCGCGTTCGATCGGAAGCGTTTCATTGTTAAGTTCATCAAAATATTCTTTTTCTTTTTTTAAGTTCTGGGCGTAACTTCTTCCGATTTGGCTGATGCTTGTGATTCCCATTCCATATAAATCGGTTCCCGCGTGCGTGCTGTAACCCTGAAAGTTGCGGTATAATTTTTTCTCCCGCTGGGCAACTGCAAGTTCGTCATTCGGTTTTGCAAAGTGATCCATTCCTATAAAAACGTATCCTGCGTTTGTGAGTTTTTCGATCGTCATTTTGAGTATCTGAAGTTTTTCTTCAGGTGCCGGTAAATCTTCCTGCTTGATAAGCGCCATATGTTTTTTCATCCAGGGAACATGTGCGTAGTTGAAAACAGCAATGCGGTCCGGAGAAATGTTAATTGTTGCTTCAACAGTTTTTTCAAATGTCTCGAGCGATTGAAACGGGAGTCCGTACATCAAATCTAGATTAATGCTCTTGAAGCCAAGTTCCCGAACCCAGTTAACAACCTGGCGCGTCATTTCTTCTGGTTGAATTCTGTTAACAGCTTTTTGAACTTTCTCGTTGAAATCCTGCACACCCATGCTTATCCTATTAAATCCGCCGCAGCGTAATGCTTCAAGATGGTCTTTTGTTAAACCGCGCGGATCAATTTCGCACCCTTCTTCTGCATCAGGCTTGATTTCAAAACTTTTGTTGATGAATGAAATTAAATCTGTTATTTCATCGGCGTTGAGATGTGTTGGTGTTCCTCCTCCCCAGTGGAGCTGTACAACTTTGCGTCCGGCTGCAATGTATCTGCGAAGTAAATCAATTTCATTCTTGAGGTATTTGATGTACTCTTGAATCCTATCGCGGTTGCGTGTGATGATCATGTTGCAGCCACAGAAGTAGCACAGCGTATCGCAGAAAGGAAGATGATAATAAAGAGAAAGTTCCGGTGGATTTGCTTCCGTGTTTGTCCGGATGATTTCGTCAAGATACATTTCGGAAGTAAACGATTCGCTAAAATGCGGCGCGGTAGGGTAGCTTGTGTATCGCGGACCGGGTTTATCGTATTTTTTTATTAGGTCTAAATTTATTTCAAACATAAAATCCTCACTAATTTTTCACCGCAGAGACACAGCGACGCGGAGTTAAAAATTTAAGACTCTCCTCCGAAAGCCGTCTACTAATTTTGGTACATTGAAATTAATTAACAAACCAAGGTGCTTATCCATTAACTTCATGTATGTTAATAACTGTGCTTCATGAACAGGCAATAAAGTTTCTACTGATTTCAATTCTACAATTATTTCGTGTTCAACTAAAAGATCAACTCTGAAATCAGCATCAAGGGTTTCCCCTTTATATATGACGGGAACTGTAACTTATCTTTTACTATTTTCTTTTACAACATCTACTAAATATTTTGCATTCTCAGGAAGAACGTCGGGAAGTATCCCATGTCCCAAATTAAAAATGTGTCCATTACCGGTACCATACGACTTTAAAACTTTCACAGCTTCGTCCTTAATTTTTTCTTTGCTGGCGTAAAGAACCATTGGATCAAGATTACCTTGCAGCGCAACCTCATTACCAATTTCGCTTTTTACTTTCCCCAGTTCCATAGTCCAGTCGAGACCGATAACATCTGCACCGCAATTTGCAAGTTTATTTAATTTGTAGTGAACTCCCTTGGCAAATACAATCACGGGTTCATCTTTTCGTTTTATCCCGGAAATTATTTTTTCAATATACATTAAGGAAAACTCCTCGAAGCCATCAGGCGAAAGTAATCCTCCCCAGGTATCAAAAATCTGAACGGCATTTGCACCCGCTTCAATCTTAGCTGAAAGATACTCTGCTACAACTTTAGCTATTTTATCCAACAACTTGTGAGCTAAGGAAGGTTGATTGTAGATAAATTTCTTTATCTCTGCAAAGTTTTTTGAAGAGCCGCCTTCAACCATGTAAGTCATTAAGGTCCATGGCGAGCCGGCAAAACCGATTAACGGAACGCGTCGGTTTAATTCTTTTTTTGCAAGAGCTACTGCGTCGAGTACATATTTTAATTCTTTTGTCGGGTCAACTTCTTTCAATTTATTTACATCATCT
>JBFLWC010000415.1:0-4277 GCA_040758415.1 Bacteroidota bacterium
TTTTATATTTTTGATACGCTTAGAAAAACTAATTGACAAATAAATAATTGAGCAACACAAATGGCACTAGAAACAGAAAAAGAAGTTCTTGGTTTAAGTGAAGTTACAATAAGATTTGCCGGCGACTCCGGCGATGGTATGCAGTTAACCGGTTCGCAATTCAGCGATACAACTGCATTGGTAGGCAACGATCTTGGAACGCTTCCCGATTATCCTGCAGAGATTCGCGCACCGGCTGGAACACTTTATGGTGTGAGCGGATTTCAATTACATTTTAGTTCAAGCGATGTTCATACTCCCGGCGATACACCTGATGTTTTGGTTGCGATGAATCCGGCAGCGCTAAAGATAAATCTAAAAGACCTTAAAGAGGGCGGAATGATTATTGCCAACTCCGATTCTTTCGATGCAAAGAATTTAAAGATGGCCGGTTACGAAAAAAATCCTTTGGAGGATGATAGTCTTTCCCGTTATAAATTGGTTTCAATTCCTATCACATCTTTGACAGGCAATGCTTTACAAGATTCCGGCTTAAGTATGAAAGAAATTACGCGCTGCAAAAATTTCTTCACGCTTGGTCTAACTTACTGGTTATTCAATCGTCCGCTTGAACCAACATTAAACTGGATTGAAACAAAATTCAGTAAGAATCAAGCAATTGCAGATGCGAATGCAAAGGTTCTAAAAGCAGGCTACTATTTTGGTGAAAACACAGAACTGTTTACAACGCGTTACACGGTAGAACCAGCACGGCTTCCAAAAGGAATTTATAGAAACGTTTCCGGTAACGAAGCTATTGCGCTCGGTTTTGTTGCAGCTTCCCAAAGAAGCGGGCTGCCGCTCTTCCTCGGTTCTTATCCAATTACTCCGGCTTCAGATATTCTTCACTATCTGAGCGGATACAAAAACTATGGTGTGAAAACTTTTCAGGCAGAAGATGAAATTGCTGGAATTGCATCGGCTATCGGTGCATCATACGGCGGTTCTCTTGCAATCACAACTACAAGCGGTCCCGGCATGGCTCTTAAAACTGAAGCAATGGGGCTTGCAGTGATGACTGAACTTCCACTTGTAATTATAAACATTCAACGAGGAGGACCCAGCACAGGTCTTCCAACAAAAACAGAGCAGGCAGATTTATTCCAGGCGGTCTACGGGCGAAACGGTGAATCTCCAATTCCTGTGCTGGCAACATCAACACCAAGCGATTGTTTTTATATGTCGTTGGAAGCTGCGCGAATTGCAATTAAGTATATGACTCCGGTGATTTTGTTGAGCGATGGTTACATTGCAAACGGAAGCGAGCCGTGGCGGATTCCTCACGTAGATGAACTGCCTGAAATTGATGTTCATTTCTGGGAAAAGAAAGAAGGGTTTGCCCCATACTTGCGAGATGAAAACCTCGCGCGTCCTTGGGTAAAAATTGGAACTCCGGGGCTAGAGCACAGAATTGGAGGATTAGAAAAAGCGCACATCACCGGCAACGTAAGTTACGATCCGGATAATCACGATTTTATGGTTCGTATGCGCGCTGCAAAAGTAAAAAAGATTGAAGATGATATTCCTGGATTAGAAGTTCAACACGAGCAGGAAGGCGAGTTACTTGTGCTTGGCTGGGGTGGAACTTACGGTGCAATTACAGAAGCAGTGCTTAAACTTCGCGCTCAGGGCAAAAAAGTGTCGCAAGCACATTTGAAATATCTTTTCCCGTTCCAAAAAAATCTTGGCGAAGCTCTAAAACGATTCAAAAAAATTCTTATTCCTGAAATCAACTTAGGACAACTCTCTACAATTATTCGCAGCGAATTTTTAATTGCGCCGATATCTTATACCAAAGTAAAAGGTCTTCCATTCAAATCGAGTGAAATTCAGAATAAAATATTAGAAGTTCTTGGAGGCGGTAATGGCAAATAACATAGATACACCCGAAGTTAAATACACGGCAAAAGATTTTACATCAGATCAGGATGTTCGCTGGTGCCCTGGCTGCGGAGATTATTCGATACTTGCACAGGTGCAAAGAACGTTTCCGGATATAGGCGTTAAGAAAGAAAAAATTGTTTTTGTCTCTGGCATCGGCTGCTCAAGCCGGTTTCCATATTACATGAATACTTATGGTTTTCATGGTATTCATGGACGTGCTGCAGCAATTGCTACAGGATTAAAAATAGCGCGTCCGGATCTCTCCGTTTGGGTTGCAACAGGCGACGGCGATTTGATGAGCATTGGTGGAAATCATTTCATTCACACCTGCAGAAAAAATGTTGATCTCAAAATTCTTCTTTTCAATAACAGAATTTACGGATTGACGAAAGGACAATACTCTCCGACTTCTGAAAAAGGAAAGATTACAAAAAGCACTCCATTTGGAAGTGTGGACTATCCATTCAATCCGCTTTCGCTTGCACTTGGAGCAGAAGCGAGCTTTGTTGCTCGCACTCTTGACCGCGACCCGAAACATCTTCAAGAGATGATTAAACGCGCGGCTCAACACAGGGGAACTGCGTTCTTAGAAATTTATCAAAACTGTAACATCTTCAACGATGGTGCGTTCAGTATCCTAACAGAAAAAGAAACTAAAGCAGATAACGTTCTTGTTCTTGAGCAGGGCAAGCCGATGGTATTTGGCAAAGAGAACGATAAAGGAATTAAACTCGACGGATTCACCCCTGTGATTATTGATCTGAAAGAAGGCAAAAATTCGGTTAACGATTGTCTTGTACACGATGAAAAAGATCCGGATCCGATTCGCGCATTTATTCTTGCACACATGACAGACCGTGAAGGAATGCCGACTCCAATCGGTGTGCTTCGTCAGGTATCGAAAGAAACTTATGATGCTGGCGTAGAGAGACAAATTAAATACGTTACAGAAAAGAAAGGTGAAGGCACGTTGGATAAACTTCTATTTAACGATAGCACGTGGGAAGCTAATTAGCTTTTAGCAGTTAGCTTGTGGTTTTTAGAAAGTTGTTTGGGCGAAGTTTTTCTTCGCCCATTTTATTTATAAACTCAAGTTAGGCAAAGTCTCGAATACTAATTTACTGTTGACCATTAACTATTCACCATTCACCATTAACTGTCAACAGTTCACTACCAATTAATTATGAACGATTTTTTTCTACTAAAAAAAATTATTGACGAACACAATTCTTTTTTAATTTCAACGCATGTTAGTCCGGATGCCGATGCACTCGGCTCCGAGCTGGCGTTTTATCTGATTCTTAAAAAACTTGGAAAGAATGTGCGCGTTGTAAATCATAGTGAAACACCTTACAACTTGGAATTTCTTGATGAAGAAAAAGTTATTGAAAAATTTGATGAAGCCGTTCACAAAAATATTTTTATTGAAGCGGAAGTTTTTATTCTGCTCGATCTCAACCAGCCAAATCGTATTGTGAAGATGGAAAAAGGTTTTCATGGATTCAAGGGTGTGAAAGTTTGCATAGATCATCATCAAGATTCTGATAAAGTTTTTGATTACATCTTCGGTGGGACGGAATATTCTGCTACTTCCGAAATAATTTATGATTTCATTTCGGAAACAAAAATTATTGAACTTGATTACCCTGTTGCATTTCAGCTTTATGCCGGAATTATGACTGACACAGGTTCCTTTCGTTTTGACCGCACTACTCCTCACGTGCATCGTATCATGGCAGAGCTGATTGAAAAAGGTGTTAACCCAACAGAAGTTTATGATAAGATTTATGATCAATTCAATTATAGCCGCGTAAAACTTTTAGGCGAAGCGTTAAGTTCTATTCAGCTTGATACAACCGGACAGATTGGATATATGATAATTACTAATGAAGCGCTTGAAAAATACGGTGCTACCGAAGCTGATGTTGACGGGTTTGTTAATTATTGTTTGACGATTCAAAACGTACGATTGGGAATTTTATTTTTTGAACTGCAAGATGGAATTAAAATTAGTTTCCGCTCCAAAGGGAAAATACCGGTTAACAAATTAGCGTATGAATTTGGCGGCGGCGGGCATACAAACGCATCCGGTGTGAGACTTTTTGAGACCAATATTAAAGAGATGAAAGAGAAGATAATTCGCGCTGCGCAAAACTATTTATAAGCGCTCCCTAAAATATTCTTTGGAGGGACGAAATAGGAAGTACGAAGGACGAAGTACGAAGTTGTTCGTTAGCGGACCCGCTGCTGGCAGGTCTAGTGTCTAACTTATCGCATAAGCAATATGGCAATTACGGATTTTTTGGAAAAATACAATAATGAAAATATAAGAGGGAATTATGCATTTCAACTTG
>JBFLWC010000416.1:0-4591 GCA_040758415.1 Bacteroidota bacterium
GTATCGGAAGTCAATTCATTTTCAAGGGAGCGCGCACTTTCTTCCGAACTGAAATAAGTGAAGACTACATTACAACCATTTAGGACAAGCTCTTTTACTATCGCTCTTCCTATGCCCCGTGTTCCGCCGGTTACAATTGCTCTTTTATTAAGCAGCTTCAACTTTTGTCTCTTCCCTTTTTAATCCGTTCAAATACTCTTCCCTGTATTTTACAAGTTCCTGAAATCCCTCTTCTCCAAAAACATATTTCAATTCATTCTTAGTGCAATCAAAGATAGTGGAAATTTGATTCTGGCTTTTACTACAATAATGCATCCTCTCCAAATGCTCATCGTCAAAAGTTAAGATACCCTCGAAGATTACTAACGGGAACAATATACAATACAGCGGTTTATATTTCCACTTAAATTCACCTTCGGCAACCGCCATCTTTTGGAGAGTACAGAAACCCTGCTTATCAAGAAAAACACATTTACCGTTGTAGACTTCGGTTCCAACTGCAACACCGGACGGGAAATCGTTATCAGGTTCAGGCGCTTCAAACCATTCGTCTGGATTTTTATTTTGTGAATCATCTAAATAACTAATTATTTTTTCTTTGACGGAGATAATTTTTTCATATTCGGTTTTATCTGTGTAAACGCCATAATAGCAACACTCACCAGAACAGATACACACATCGCACGCTTTAACAAATGGCTGCGTGAAGATTAGAGGATCAATGTAAATTCCGTTTATCATCTTTTCGAATTTTTGCTGCATCAAAGATACCTTTCTACATCCGAGTATTTATCTATCCCGAAAACTTGAACATCGGGATTTATTCTTTTTACAAGTCCTTGCAAAACTTTGCCGGGACCAATCTCATAAAACTCATCGGCACCGTCATTGATCATATTTACAATTGTTTCTTCCCATCGAACAGGATTATCTAATTGCTGGTGAAGAAAATTTTTTATCTCTTCTTTTTGTTGAACCGGAGTTGCCGTTACGTTTGCATACACAGGAATTTTTGCATCATAGAAAGGTGTAGCGTCCAATTTCATTTTCAAACTTTCTTTTGCACCAGCCATTAACGATGAATGAAACGCACCGCTCACAACTAATTCTTTCACAAGCTTTGCGCCTTTCACTTTACAAATCTCCATAGCAGCCCGAACTCCTTCAACCGAACCTGAAATTACAATTTGTCCGGGTGAATTAAAATTAGCGCACTGAACAATTCCTTTAGTGGAAGCTTCACTGCAAATTTCTTCTAACACTTGAGGCGAAAGCCCAACAACAGCTGCCATCGTACCGCGTTGTTCGGTCCCTGCTTGAAGCATCGCTTTACCACGATAGTGAACAAGTTTAACAGCATCATAAAACTGAATTGCACCTGCAGCCACAAGGGCAGAGTATTCTCCAAGCGAATGCCCTGCAGTCATATCAGGTTCTAATGTTCTAATGATGCTGCCGAGAACGACACTGTGCAAAAAAATTGCCGGTTGAGTAATATCAGTTTGTTTGAGAGCTTCATCAGGACCGTTAAACATAATATGAGAGAGAGGCACACCTGTCGCTTCTTCGGCAGTAAAAATCATCTCTTTAGCTTCCACAGAATGTTCAAGCAAGTCTTTAGCCATTCCTACATATTGAGAACCCTGTCCGGGGAATATGAAAGCTCTCTTTCCCATTAATCAAGATTCCATGTTAAATATGTTGCACCCCAGGTGTAGCCTGCACCGAACGCAGCTAAAATTAAATTATCGCCTTTTTTGATTTTTCCATTCCGATAATACTCTGTTAGGCAAAGAGGAATTGTAGCCGCTGTTGTGTTGCCATATCTATCAATATTAATCATTACTTTATCTTTTGATACTCCCATTCTCTGTGCAGTTGCATCTATAATTCTAAGATTTGCCTGGTGAGGTACAAGATAAGCTACATCTTCGGGGTTCAAAGAGTTGCGCTGCATAATCTCAAAAGAAATATCCGCCATACCTTTTACAGCAACCTTAAATACAGCTTTTCCATCTTGATAAATGTAGTGCATCTTCTTATCAACTGTTTCGTGAGTAGGGGGATTTAAACTGCCGCCGCCTTTCATATATAAACTATCTTTTCCTGAACCGTCAACATACAACAATGAATCTTTGATTCCGTAATTCAAATCATCGGTTGGTTCCAATAGAATAGCAGAAGCAGCATCTCCAAAAAGAATGCAAGTGTTCCGGTCTGTGTAATCTGTAATAGAGCTCATCTTATCGGAACCAATAACGAGAACTTTTTTATAATTGCCGCTTTCCACTAAACTGGCACCGGTTTGCAGCGCAAATAAAAATCCGGAACACGCTGCAGAAAGATCAAACCCCCAAGCGTTCTTAGCACCAATTTTTTCTTGAACTAAACATGCGGTTGCAGGGAAGAACATATCAGGAGTAACAGTTGCAACAATGATAACATCAATCTCTTCCGGTTTTACTTTTGTCGTTCCGAAAAGGTCTTCGCATGCTTTAACTGCCATATCGCTTGTTGCGCCGTTTTCCATTATCCGCCTTTGGCGGATTCCTGTGCGCGTCATTATCCAGTGATCGCTTGTATCAACAATACTTTCGAAGTATTTGTTGTCTAAAATCTTTTCCGGAACATACATTCCAACGGCAGTTATAGCGGCGTTTCGTAATTTTTTATTTTGTAACTGCATAAGTCTTTATTGCTTCCTCAAATTTCGTAATTAAGTTTTTATCGTGCATTTCTTTTGCGCGAAGAATCATGTTTTTAATTGCCAGCGGCGAACTTGAACCGTGCCCGATTATGCTAATTCCATTAACACCAAGAAGAGGAACTCCGCCGTGCGTTTGGTAATCCATATCGCTCAAAGTTGCTTTGAGAACAAATTTGACAACGAGAGCTTTTAATTTATTTACAAAACTTTCATTAGCATAATTCTTAATTCTAGTTTTCAACAGCGTTAAAACACTTTCTCCAAACTTCAAAACAATATTTCCAACAAAACCATCGCACACAACAACATCAACCGTTCCATTTAGAATATCCCTCCCTTCAACATTTCCGTGAAAATTAAGTTTGGAATTTTTCAAGAGTTTTTGGACTGCAAATGTTAATTCGTTCCCTTTCGATTCTTCTTCTCCCACATTCAAAATTCCGACCGAAGGATTTTTCACTCCAAAAATTTCCTTTGTAAAAATAGAACCGAGAACTGCGTACTCGAATAGATGCTGCGGTTTGCTATCCACACTGGCGCCAACATCAAAGACAAGACACATTTTGTTTTGTGTTGTTGGAAATGAAGCTCCGATTGTTGGACGGCTTACTCCCTCGATGCGTCCCATAATCAAAGTTGATGCAGTCATCATAGCACCGGTGTTGCCGGCACTAACAAATGCTTGCGTTTTCTTTTCTCTAACCAACTTAGCCCCTACAACAAGCGATGAATCCGGTTTGGCTTTAACGGCGTCTGTTGGTTTATCGTGCATATCAATAACCTGCGAAGCGTGATGAATTATTTTTTCATCAAGTTCAATTTTCTCTTCACGAGCAGCTCTTAAAATCTTTTCTTTATCGCCAACAAGAATCAAATCAAAATTTTTATCCTCGCGCATCGCTTGAAGAGCGCCAAGAATTTCGTGCTTAGGGGCATAATCTCCCCCCATAGCATCAACTGCAATTCTACATTTTTCTGATTTGTATTCTGTCATCTAAAAGATTGAATATTACGACTCTGGAACGAACATGGATCTGCCGGCATAATAGCCGCAGTTCGGACAAGCTCTGTGGCTAAGTTTAATTTCGCCGCAATTCGAGCAGCGGCTCAAGGAAGGAACAGTTGCTTTATAATGCGTTCTGCGCTTATCCCTTCTGCTTTTAGACATTTTACGTTTCGGATTTGGCATTGATTTACCTGTTTAATTAGTTATGAAAAAAGAAAATCGTCATTCGTCAATAGTCATTGGTCATTCGTCTCGCATTTCACGCCTGCCCCGCTACAACAGGGCTTAGCGTCTAGCTTTAGATGTATTACGCTTATTTTTTCTCTTCTGTTCTTCAGCAGTTTCCAAAAGATTTTTTAACGGCTGCCACACATCACGGGTTGTTTCGTTTTTACAATTACACTTTTCTTCGTTTAAATTTTTTCCGCAATGGGGACACAATCCCTTACAATTTTCTTTACATAATTTTTTTAACGGAATGGAAAGCTCTGCATACTCATAAACATCATCTTTGATATTAATTTTATCTTCTTCCGGAGATATGTATTTCACATTGTATTCGTCAGAATCAATTGCTTCTCTGCTGAAAAGATAGCTAATCTGGAAATGATTTGTGAGATTAGTTTCATATTCAGTTGCACATCTATCACAAATCATTTTAGAATGAACTAATATATCACAATCCAGTACTATCTGATGGGATGATTTGTCCATCTTACATTTTACATCAACATCTCCAAAGAACTCTGTTACCGGCAAAGGTAAGTCCGAATGTCCGGAATGACTCCTGTGCAGTCTCTTCACGGAGCCCAGGATTCTTAAGTTCTTGACCGGTTCCGAAAATTGAAATTCGTGGATACCGTCTGAAAAATTAGTAT
>JBFLWC010000417.1:0-3286 GCA_040758415.1 Bacteroidota bacterium
TGATTAAATCCGTGTTAATCCGTTCAACCTGCTTCATCCGTGTTCTATTTTTAATTTTTCAGAGGTCCCAAATTACTAACTCGTAATAGCGTAATTTTTTTTGCTAAAGATTACTAATCGCCAATCCTAATTTTTTTAAGATGTCTCCAAGAGTTTTTTGTTCATCGGCAGTTAGTACAGACATTAATTTTGTAATGTGTTCGGCATGAAGTTTAAAAATTTTGTCGAACAAATCATTTCCTTTGGATGTAAGCCGAACGTCTATAGCTCTTCTATCCTCTTTGTTCGGCACACGTTCGATGTATCCGAGTTTTTCAAGATTATCTAAGACCAAGGTCATGTTTCCGCCGCTTACAAGCATTTTGTTGCACAGTTCTCCTATTCGTAACTGTCCAAGATGCCCGAGTGTTTCTAACACCGAGAACTGCGATTGCGTTAATTCAAACGACCAGATATTCTCCGATGATTTTTTACTAAACGAAGAGTAAGCCCTTGCAAGTTTTACCCACGTTGTTAGCGCCAAATCTATTTTTTTGCCATATTTTTTTGTTGTTTTCATTTGTTGTATCACTAACCAGTAATTTACGACATCAAAGTAAATAATCAGATTCGCCTTGTCAAGTAGTACAATTAATATTAAATTTAGTGCGAAGCTAAACTTATAGCATTATCGTTTACCTAATTTTATAGAAAGTTGAGCCATTATGCCGCAAACCGAAGTAAAATATTTTACACCAAAAGAAGCAAAGCGAACGCTCCCTCTTGTAAAACAAATTGTGAGGGATATCTTAGACAGTGCATTTCAAATAAGAACAATTGCGGAATCTCTTGGCGGAAGGATTGAAGACAACCAGCAAATTTCAATTCTTGCCGGACAGATAAATTCTTTTATGAAAGAACTTGAAGAGATCGGATGTACGTACAAAGATTGGGATTTTCAATTCGGTCTTGTGGATTTTCCAGCAATCCTTGAAGGCAAAGAAGTTTTGTTATGCTGGCGCAGTGATGAAGAAGATATTAGTTTTTATCATGGCTTAGATGAAGGATTTTACGGAAGAAAACCGATACCTCACAAATATTTATAACGAGTATCTAAAACTCAAATCTCCAGGAACAAGAAGGTGGCTCAAAAACAGAAAGATTATTTCGATTCTTCAATTCTATAAGAATGCGTAATCTCTACTGCTTTTTGCAGCATAGCTGTTACGCTGCAATAAGTCTTTTGTGAAAGCTCAATCGCTCTTTCAACTGCTTCTTTATTAATATCCTTCCCATAAAAAACATATTCAAGATGAATCTTTGTAAAAACTTGTGGATGGGTTTCTTGAACATCTGCAGAAATGTTCATCTCAAATCCATCCGGTTTTACTTTTTTCTTCTGTAGAATGGTTGCAATATCATAACCGGTGCATCCTGCAAGAGCAAGCAGCAATAATTCTTTTGGACGTGTGCCTGCATTGCTTCCGCCAAATTCTTCCGGTCCATCCATTGTTATCCAATGGTTTGAATCGGATTTTCCTATAAACGTTACACCCTCTATATGTTTAACTATCGCCTTTTTGGTTGCCATTGAATTCTCTTCTGTTTTATGAATAAATTAGCTGCCCGCCCTAAGACGGATTAGCTTTTAGACGTTAGATGTAATTTTTGTAAAAAGGATTTTTCTGACGGCAAACAACTGATAGCTGAATGCTGAATGTTGACCGCTATTATTTTCCTATATCTTCATTCCACAACTTTGGATTAGCCGAGATAAAGTTTTCCATCAGTTTAATGCACTCCGCATCGTTTAAAATTTCCAACTTAACATCTCGTGAACGAAGATATTTTTCCGGACCTTGAAATGTTCTATTCTCGCCGATAATAATTTTTGGTATTTTATAAAGCAATGCAGTTCCACTGCACATATCGCACGGGGAAAGAGTAGAATAAAGAACCGACCGCCGGTAATCTTTTGCAGTTAACCTACCGGCATTTTCTAAACAATCCATTTCAGCATGTAGGATAGCGCTTCCTTTTTGAATTCTTTTATTATGCCCGCGCCCAACAACTTTATCATCAATCACTAAAACACAGCCAATCGGAATTCCTCCTTCGCGTAATCCTTGTTTAGCTTCTTCAATTGCTAATTGCATAAATTCATCAATCATAAAAACCTCTTTGGTTTACAGTTGGCAGTTTGCAGTAAGCAGATAGCAGTAATAAAATTATTTTTTACTTTCAATACTTTGAATCAAACCAACAAGCATCTTTTTTATCTCTTTAACTTGATTATCAAGCTTATTAAAAACTTCGACATGAAAATACCCGAGATCATTTGAGAGAAATAATTCATACTCAACTTCCTTTGCAGATCCAAATGCTATCTAAAGAAAGCGTATCAAATCCTTTTTACTTCTCCTGCCGGATCCTTCGGCTATATTTGTTGTAATTGAAACTGATGCTCTTCGCAACTGACTAACAAGACCAAATAATTCTTCCTTAGGAAAACTATTAGTTGCTTTGTAAACATTTAAGGTAAGAGTATGGGATTTTTCCCAAACTTTTAGCGATTTATAATCCTGCATTTTCCCTCTCTTGAAACATTATTAATCTGTGAACTGCCTACTGTAAACTGCAAACTGCCTACTAATATGGATAAAAGATGTAAAACAAAATCGAGAATCCAAACAGCACCCACATTCCTAAGCTAACAGTTTTGATTCTTCCAGCAAATAGCATCGTTAAAGGGAAGACTACGAATCCTGCAGTCATTCCTATTCCAAGATTGTATGTAAAACTCATTAATGTCATTGTAACAAAAACCGGTATTGTTTCTGCAAGGTCATTAAACTTGAGATGAGATACAGGAGAGATCATTAACAACCCAACTATTATTAATGCAGAACCGTAAGCATACGGCGGTATAACGGCAAAGAGCGGTGCGAAGAAGAGCGCAAATAAAAATAAAATTGCTGTTACAACTGCTGTTAATCCGGATTTTCCGCCGGCTTCAATTCCCGCAGCAGATTCAATATATGTGCCGCTTGTTGTTGTGCCGCAAAGCGCACCCAATATTGTTGCAAGTGCATCGGATAACATAGGTTTTTCAATTTCGGGGAAGTTTCCTTTTTCATCTAACATTTTTGCTTTATAGCCCAGCCCGAGTAATGTTCCCATCGTATCAACAAAATCCATTACGAACACAACGAGAATGACAGCAAAGAACCCCCAGCTTAATGCGCCAAAAATATCAAGCTGTAAAAATAGAGGACGAATATCGGGCGGCAGACTAACAATTTGTTCG
>JBFLWC010000418.1:0-2041 GCA_040758415.1 Bacteroidota bacterium
TTAAGAAACGATACCGGCGCATTATGGGAAAATTATTGCATAAGCGAAAGGATAAAATTGTTATCCTATTTGAAGAGCAGCGCTCAAAGCTACTTTTGGAGAACAACACAGCAGCAGGAAATAGATTACATAGAAGAGATGAAAGGTATGGTCGCTGCATTTGAATTTAAATATAATCCATTAAAGCGGGCAAGATTTTCAAAAACCTTTTTAGAATCATATAACACGGAGTCAACAAAAGTTATTACTCCGGGCAACATAGAAGAATTTTTGTTGTAGAGTAGTAGTACTATGCTTTGGCGTTCATCATATCATAAAAGAATAGCTCAGCTTGCTGATTTTGGAATTGTAGTTATTAGTTTTTTGAGTGCATACTATTTCTTTATACTAATGCATAAAATAGAGCCTGCTCTTTTCATACCAAAAAATGAAATAAGGACTTCTTATACATTAATTATATTGTTCCTTAGCGGGATATATGTGTTTTTATTTGACCAGCAAAAAGCATACAGCTACCAGAGGTTTACTTCGCTTCTAAGAGAATTTAAAATTGTAATTAAGGTGTGTGCTATTGGTTCATTATTAACATTAGCCGTTTTATTTCTACTTGGTTTTCATCAAATACCACGATCTTTTTTTATAGTTTTCTTTACTGTTAGTTTATTCTTGTTTATAGTTGAAAAAAGTCTTCTTTTTTATTTTGCATCATTGATAAGACAAAAAGGAATGAACAGAAAAAGAGTGATATTGATAGGAACGGGGACTAGAGCAAAAAATTTCATAAAAGTTGTAAGAAATAATTTTCATTGGGGATTAGATATTGTAGGGCTTTTGACTGGTGATACTGAGAATGTTGGACATCAGCTAGAAGGGATTAAAGTTATTGATCATTATAGAAATATACAGCACATATTAAAAACGGTTAATCCTGAAGAAATAATAATTGCAATCTCTACAAAAAGATTTGATCAAATTAGGGATGTGTTAGAGATTTGTGAAAGGGAAGGAGTTGCTGTTAGAGTAAATTCTGATTTCTTCGGGCGTATAACAAAAAATGTTACTGTTGATAATATTCTTGGATTAAATATAATTAGCTTTAATATGGTGCGTCAATCTGAATTGGAAATTTTCCTCAAGCGGTTAATAGATATTATAGGTTCATTAATTGCCTTGATTTTTTTTTCACCGTTTATGTTAATTGCAGCAATTGGTATTATGATTTCGGATGGGAAGCCTGTTTTATATAATTGGGATGTAATAGGAATAAATAAGAAACCTTTTAAGAGTTGGAAATTCCGTACAATGGTTCAGGATGCAGATAAGTTTAAGGAAAAGCTGTTAGATAAGAATGAAATGGAGGGACCAGTTTTTAAGATTAAAAACGATCCGCGAATAATTCCTTTTGGAAGGTGGTTGAGGAAATGGAGTATAGATGAAACACCACAGTTGTTCAGCGTGCTAAAAGGAGATATGAGTCTTGTTGGGCCCAGACCTGCTGGTCCTCATGAACTTGAAAGATATGAAAGCTGGCAACGAAGGAAATTGAGCATCAAGCCGGGGATTACATGCTTGTGGCAGATAAACGGTAGAAACAACGTAAGACGATTTGATGATTGGGTAAAGTTAGATTTGGAATATATTGATAACTGGTCGCTACTTCTTGATATAAAAATATTATTGAAAACCATTCCTACTGTACTATCGGGAAAAGGAGCGAGTTGAGGATGGTGTTGAACTGTTGATTTGTTAATTTGTTGAAGGGTTGAAATGGAATATCAATTTGGATTTGAGAAATTAATTGTCTGGCAAAATTCAAGGCAATTAACAGCTATTATTTATAAAATTACAGATGCTTTCCCAAGAGAAGAACGTTATTGTTTAGTAGATCAAATAAGAAGAGCAATGATATCAGTTGTCTCAAATTTGGCGGAAGGTTCATCACGAATTTCTTCAAAAGATCATGCTCATTTTACAAATTTAGCTTATAGTATCTTAATGGAAGTCTTAAACCAATTATATATTGCAAACGATTTGAAATATA
>JBFLWC010000419.1:0-18749 GCA_040758415.1 Bacteroidota bacterium
GCTTCTTTTTGACTCATTGTCAGTATTCCTTCCATCTTGAGTTTCCTGCTTTAATGATTTACTCAAGCTAATTTTTACTGACATTTCTATCGAGTCCTTTCTATGACATTTTTAAAGAGTTATTACACCGCAGCAGGCGTGAGTAATTCTCTTTTTGCTATTTCAAGCTATTATTCCTACCTTTGTGTTGTCCAATTCGCCCCACGAGGGCGATTTTTGTTTATAGAAAATGGAAAAGCAGCAAATTCATAATCGTATTGAAGAAATTGTTAAAGCTCACGGCTTTATTCTCATCGATTTAATTATCCGCGGCGATAATCATCTCCGAATAATCGAAGTTTTTATTGATGGTGAAAAAGGAATTAACGCAGACGATTGCTCGAATGTAAGCCGTGCTTTAAACAACATGCTCGAAACAGAGAACTTGATTGAAACAAATTATCGTTTAGATGTTTCTTCGCCCGGCATAGAACGACCGTTAAAATTTCTTGTTCAATTTGGAAAACACATTAACAGAAAGTTTGAAGTAACATATAAAGAAGGCGGGGAAGAAAAAAAGTTAATTGCCAAACTCGTAGGTATCGAAGGAGAAGATTTATTCTTTGCCGAAAAAGATTCTCAGTTAAAAATAAATTTTAATAACATCACAAAAGCAATAGTCTTAATTAGTTTTTGAGCACGGAGGAGTAATAAATGAACACCGAAATAGTAGAATCCTTTGCACAGATGGTTCGCGAGAAAAGTCTTGATAAAGACGTCCTTGCAGGAATTATAGAAGAAATATTTGGAATTATGGTTAAGAAGAAATACGGACCGGAAGCAAAATATGATGTTGTTGTGAACATGGACAAGGGTGATATAGAAATATTTCTTGAGCGAATCATAGTTGAAACAGTTAACAATCCTGCAACGGAGATTAGCATTGAAGAAGTAAACGAAAAAGGAAATGTTGACGATCTTGAAGTAGGTGAAGATTTTGTTGAGAAGATAGAGTTGAAAGAGTTCGGAAGAAGATTGATAAATCTTGCGCGCCAAAGTATGAATCAAAAAATTAGGGAGATTGAAAAAGATATTGTTTACAATGAATACAGCGAAATGCTTGGCGAAATTGTTGTGGGCGATATATATCAGGTTAGAAGAAACGATGTGCTTATTAATCATAACAAGAACGAATTGCTTCTTCCACGCAGCGAACAAATTCCACGCGAGAAATATAGAAAAGGAGATACGATCCGCGCGGTAGTTAAGGATGTGAAGAAAACACCTAATGGACCGATCATCATTATATCGCGGGCAGATAATTTGTTTTTGAGAAGATTGTTCGAAATAGAAATTCCAGAAATTTACGACGGTGTTATTGAGATTAAAGGAATAGCGCGGGAACCCGGGGAAAGAGGAAAGGTTGCAGTTGAATCAACCGATTCCCGAATAGACGCTGTAGGAGCCTGTGTTGGAATGAAAGGCGTTCGCATCCACGCAATTGTTCGTGAATTGAACAATGAAAACATTGATGTAATTAACTACACGGAAGATCCGGTTGTTTTCATTCAACGCTGTTTGGCACCGGCAAAACTAAAACAGATCGAAGTTGACGAAGAAAATAAAAAGTGTATTGTTACAGCCGATAGTGATCAAGTATCGCTAATCGTTGGACGAAACGGAGTTAATATTCGTTTGGCAATAAAACTAAGCGGTTACGAAATTGAAGTCATCCGGTTAGAAAAACCATTCGAAGAATATGAAGAAGATGTCGAGTTGGTCGAACTTAGAGAAGAATTAGGTTCCGATGTAGTTGATCTGCTCATCAATAATAGATTAGATACAGCATTAGAAGTTCTTAGCGCCGGTATTGATAAGCTGAAAGAAATTGAAGGTATTGATGAAGAGAAAGCGAAAATGATAATCGAAATACTCGAAAATCAATTTGAAGAAGAAGAATAATAAAACACACAAACACAGGTAATTACACAATGCCCGAAACAGCAAAAGAAAAAAAGCTGCGCCTATACAAGTTTGCTACGGAGTATAATCTTTCTACCGAATCGTTGGTGGAATTTTTACAGAAGAAAGGTTACGATGTAAAATCTCACATGGCATTATTGAATGATGAAATGCTGACAGATATCAAAGTGTTTTTCAAAAAAGATATTGAAAAAGCAGAGAAGCATTACAAGAAGATTTCTGAATTTCAGAAGAAGAGAGGCGAGCGCGAAATTGAACCGGAAGTTGTTGTAGAAGTAGCGCCAAAAATTGTTGAAGAAAAAGCCGTTGAGCAAAAAGTAGATGAAGTTTCTTCTGTGCCGCTCGAAATTATCCCGGTTCAAACCGAAGTTCAAGAATCTGTTAAGGAAGTAGAACTTCTCGAAGAAAAAGTTTGGAAATCCTCCGTAAGGAGTCCTTCGGACATCCCTTCGGGAGAAGAGGTAACCCCTGATGAGAAGAAACCGTATAAAACCGAAACCGAGATTGCACTTGAAGGAAGAAAAAAAGGGCTGACCATAGTTGGCATGGTTGAGCTAAAGAGGGCAAAAGAAAAAGTAGAACAGAAAGCAGAAACAAAAGAGGAGGTAGTTCAACCAAAAGAACTGCTTACAACTGTTGATAAGGATACTGAAAAGAAAAAGAAAAAGAAAAAAGTTCTAAAGGCAAAGAAAAAAACAGCGGTGCCGGGCGAAGCCCCGGAGGAAGTTGTAGTTACAAAAAAGAAAAGAAAAATTAAACGCCTTGAGGTTGATAAACGCGAAGTTGAAGATGCTATAAAGAGAACTCTTTTGAGTATGGACGAATCTGCCATTGGTGAACGCGCTTCTGCAAGAAAGAGAAAAAGAAAAGAGAAAGAAGATATTCAGAGTAGAATTCTTGAGCAGAAAGAATTAGACAAAACAAAAATTAAAGTAACCGAGTTCATTGCAGTAAACGAACTTGCTAATTTGATGGGGGTTCCGGTAAGCGATGTAATTCAAAAATGTATTGGCTTAGGTTTGATGGTTTCTATCAATCAGCGCCTTGACGTTGAAACAATTACACTAATTGCAGATGACTTTGGTTTTGAAATAGAGCTGGAAGATGAATATCAATCCGAAATTGAAGCCGATAGACCGGACCCGCCAGAAACACTTAAACCCCGCCCGCCGGTTGTTACAATTATGGGACACGTAGATCACGGTAAGACATCTTTGCTTGATTATATACGAAGAGCAAATGTTGTTGCCGGAGAAGCCGGTGGAATTACACAACATATTGGGGCATACAAAGTTGTTCTTGATGATCAAAAAGAAATTACATTTCTCGATACACCCGGTCACGAAGCGTTCACAGCTATGCGCGCCAGAGGCGCTAAGGTTACAGATATTGTTGTGTTAATTGTAGCAGCAGACGATGCGGTGATGCCTCAAACAGTTGAAGCAATTAATCATGCTCAAGCTGCAAGTGTTCCGATCATCATTGCCATCAATAAAATTGATAAACCGAATTCAAACATTGAAAGAATCAAACAGCAGCTTGCTGAAAGAAATATTTTGGTTGAAGAATGGGGCGGAAAATATCAGTGCGTAGAAATTTCCGCTAAGTTGGGAAAAAATGTGGACCTCCTTTTAGAAAAACTTGCTCTAGAAGCAGAGCTGTTGGATTTAAAAGCAAATCCAGACCGCCTTGCGCGCGGAACAATTATCGAATCCCAGCTTGATAAAGGCAAAGGCGTTACCGCTACAGTTCTAGTTCAAAAAGGAACGTTGAAAATAGGCGATCCATTTATTGCAGGTGTTGTACACGGACGCGTGCGCGCAATGTTCGATGAACGCGGCAAAAAAGTTTTTCAAGCCGGGCCTTCTACACCAGTTCTTGTTCTAGGTTTTGAATCTGCACCGCAAGCAGGTGATTCATTTTATATTGCAGAATCCGAACGCGAAGCACGCGAAATAAGTTTGAAACGGATGCAGCTCAAGCGCGAGCAAAATCACCGTCAGGTTCATCATATTACATTAGATGAAATTGCAAGTCAAATTAGTCGCGGCGGATTTAAAGAACTGCCTGTTATTGTTAAGGGCGATGTGGATGGTTCTATCGAAGCGTTGTCGGATTCATTAATGAAGTTGTCGAATCAGGAAGTTTCGATCCGCGTAATTCACAAAGCTGTCGGCGCAATTTCCGAAGGAGATGTTCTTCTTGCTGCAGCATCCGGCGCAATCATTGTCGGTTTCCATGTTAGACCTAATACCAACGCTCGCAAACTTGCAGAAACAGAAAAAGTTGACATTCGCCTTTACAACATTATTTACGATGCAATCAACGAAATCAAATCTGCACTGGAAGGAATGCTTTCTCCTGTTGTTTCGGAAGAAGTTGTTGCTACGCTTTTAGTCAAAGATATTTTTAAAGTGCCTAAGGTGGGAACGATTGCCGGCTGTTCGGTTCAAGATGGAAAAATTACACGGGCTAACAAAGTTCGTTTATTCAGAGACGGTATCGCCGTCTATGAAGGAGAGATTGGTTCTTTGAAAAGATTTAAAGATGATGTCCGCGAAGTAGAGAAAGGATTTGAGTGCGGTTTGAGTATCGCAAATTTCAACGATGTAAAAGCAGGCGATATCATCGAAGCATTTAAAATGATCGAAACAAAAAAGAAGCTCGCATAAAAAATGACACACAGATTAGATAAAGTCTCAAGTCTTATTAAAGAAGAACTGAGTTTGATATTTCTTCATAAACTTCAAGACCCTAAACTGAGTCTTATTACTGTTACAAACGTTAAGGTCAGTCCGGACTTAAAACATACAAAAGTTTATTTATCGGTCTTCGATAAAGAGAAACGCGCGGTGGTTCTTGAAAGAGTAAATGAAATTAAAGGATTGATTCGAAGTCAGCTTGCCGGAAGAATTCAAATACGTTTTGTTCCGGAACTTCATTTTTTTATAGATGATACTTTAGACTACGTTGAAAAGATGGAAGTGTTATTTAAGAAGATTCATGAAAACGATATCGAAAAACAGAGCGGTTGATATCGAACCGGATTTTGCATCAGGCGAAGTTATTTTGTTAGATAAAAAACTTCGCAAGAGTTCGTTTGATTATGTGTATAAAGTTAGAAAAACTGCAGGCGTTAAAAAAGTAGGACACGCCGGAACGCTTGATCCGATGGCCACAGGTTTAATGATTATTTGCACCGGAAGGATGACGAAGGAAATTTCAAAGATTCAGGATTTCGAAAAAACTTATACAGGAATATTCACGCTCGGCAAAACAACACCGTCGTTCGATTCCGAAACTGAATTTGATTCACACGAGGAGAAAAGTTTTGAACATATAACCGAAGAAGAAATTTATAGAGTGCGTGATCTCTTCATGGGAAATATTGCTCAAACTCCGCCAATGTATTCGGCGGTAAAGCATAACGGAAAAGCTCTTTATCATTATGCGCGCAAGGGTGTTGAAGTTGAACGCCGGCAGCGGAAAGTTTTTATCTCGAAGTTTGAGATAACAAAAATTGATTTGCCCGACATTCATTTTGAAATATCATGTTCAAAAGGCACTTATATTAGAGTGATAGCAAACGATTTTGGAAAACAGCTTGGCTGCGGTGCTTTTTTGAAAGAGTTGAGACGAACAAGAATTGGCAGCTATAGCGTAGACGACGCACTTGAAATTGAGGAATTCCAGGAACTTGTAAAAAATTACTCTCTTGTTATTTCCAGCAAAGATTGAAATGAAAATTTATACGGAAGTTTCAGAAATAGAAAAAAATAAAAAAACAGTTGTAACTGTCGGCTCGTTTGACGGTCTTCATCTTGGCCACTTAAAGATTTTGAATAAAGTGAAAGAAGTTGTTGATAGAACTAACGGCGTAAGTTGTCTTGTTACATTTGAACCGCATCCGCGGTTTGTTCTTTCACAAAATTTTGATCTGAGGATTTTAACTTCACTCGATGAGAAAAAAGAAATTCTTGAGAAAGCGGGGATTGAAAATTTGTTTGTGATAAACTTTACAAAAGATTTTTCTCAACTAACATCCGATGAATTTATCAAACAGTTCATTGTCGAAAAGACCGGCGCATCTCACATGGTTATAGGGCACGATCACAAATTTGGCAAAGACAGATTAGGTGATGTTGTAAAACTGCGCGAAGTTGGCAAGCTTTATAATTTTGATGTTACCGATGTTCCGGCAGAAAGTATTGACGGTGTAATTATCAGCAGCACAAAAATTAGAAATGCTCTTGCAGAAGGAAATATTGAAAGAGCAAATTTATTTTTAGGAAGAAATTATTCGCTCTCCGGTTGGATTGTTGTAGGCGCACAGCGCGGCCGGCTGCTTGGATTTCCTACTGCAAATATTCAACTTCACGAGCCGAAGAAAGCCGTACCGTTGAATGGTGTTTATGCTGTTGTATGCATGCTGGATGATGAAAAACACTTTGGAATTATGAACATCGGTTACAGACCGACATTTGAAAATATACACCAATTAGTTCTCGAAGTTCATTTATTAAATTTCAACCGCGATATTTACGGAAAATCTTTGAAGGTTGATTTTCTAAAACGTTTACGCAGCGAAAAAAAATTCGAGTCAAAAGAAGCATTAATTCATCAGATTGAAATAGATAAAAAAACAACTCACGAAATAATTAGTAGCACAGATTTTTAGTCTGTGTTACTTTTAATGAGCAGATTATGGCATAGCCATTCCCGAAGGGCAACTATGTTGCACTATGTGAAAAATCTGTTCTACAAATAAAAATTAATTAACCCCGGTTAATTCTGGGATTACATCGAATAAACAAATAAAGGAGTAACACAATGTTGTTATCGAAAGAAGACAAACTTGAAATAATCAAAAAATTTGGCAAAGGAGAAAAAGACAGCGGCACGGCAGAGGTTCAAATTGCGCTTCTCACCGAAAGAATCAACCGTCTTACCGCACACTTCGAAAGTCACAAAAAAGATCATGCTTCAAGAAGAGGTTTGATGCAAATGGTAGGAAAAAGAAGACGGCTGCTTGATTATCTTGCAGAAAAAAATATTGAGAGATATCGCAGCATTATCAAAGAACTAAACATTAGAAAATAGAGAGGTTTTTTAATATGGTTTATACCAAAGAAGTACAAATAGGAAAACAAAAATTAATTTTTGAAACAGGTAAATTAGCAAAGCAGGCAAACGGTTCTATAGTTGTTCGCTATGGCGAGACTATGGTTTTAGTAACCGCAGTTGCAGGTGAGCCGCGCCCGGACGTTGATTTCTTTCCGCTAAGTGTTGAGTATAGAGAGAAATCATTGGCAGCCGGTAAAATACCCGGTGGATTTTTCAAACGCGAGGGCAAACCGAGCGATAAAGAAATTTTAAGCTCGCGTCTTATTGATCGTCCAATCCGTCCGTTATTTCCGGATGAGTATAAAAACGACACTCAAGTAGCAGCGTTTGTTTATTCATACGATGGCGAGAACGATCCGGATGTAATCTCCGCATGCGCAGCATCAGCCGCGCTCTCAATTTCTAACATCCCATTTCTTGAACCGATTGGCGAAGTAAGAGTTGGAAGAATTAACGGCGAGTTCGTCATCAATCCAACCCTTAAAGAAGTTGAAGAAAGCGATCTTGAATTAGTTGTTGCCGGAACAGAAAGTTCTATTATGATGGTGGAAGGTGAAGCAAAGGAATTGAGCGAACATGTTATGCTTGATGCACTAAAATTTGCGCACGCCGAAATTAAAAAAATCGTCAGTGTTCAAAATGAACTGCGCGAGCTTTGCGGCAAACCGAAAATGGAAGTCCAGAAAAAAGTTGTTGAAGAGAATTTATTGAACGATATTAAAGCACTTGCGTATGATAAGTTCAAAGAGATTGTTGCCTCGGTTCTTGCAAAAGAAGAAAGATCGGAAAAAAATAAGGCGCTAACCGAAGAAGTAATTACAGCGCTTGCAGAAAAATACCCGGAACAGGAAGCGGCTGTCAAAGAAATTCTTCACGATATGGAAAAAGATTTGATGCGCAAAAGAATTCTTGAAGAAGGTCTGCGCCTTGACGGAAGAAACACAACTCAAATTCGACCGATAACAATTGAACTCGGAATTCTTCCCCGTCCGCACGGAACAGCTCTTTTCACCCGAGGCGAAACACAGAGCTTAACAACTTTGACTTTAGGGTCGAAAGGAGACGAACAAATTATTGACGGACTTCAAGCAGAATACAAAAAAAGATTTCTGCTTCACTACAATTTTCCTCCGTTCAGCGTTGGTGAAACCGGAAGATTCTCCGGAGTTGGAAGAAGAGAAGTTGGGCACGGAAATCTTGCAGAACGTTCTCTTAAAAATATTATTCCATCCGAAGAAAAATTTCCATACATAGTTCGCTTGAACTCAGACATTCTTGAATCGAACGGCTCCTCTTCAATGGCAACGGTTTGCGCAGGCTCGCTTGCATTAATGGACGGCGGCGTTCCGGTTAAATGTGCCGTAGCCGGTATTGCTATGGGATTAGTTAAAGAAGGAGATCAATACGCAATTCTTTCCGATATTCTTGGAAACGAAGATCACCTGGGCGATATGGACTTCAAAGTTGCCGGTTCAGAAAATGGAATTACCGGATTGCAGATGGATATCAAAATTCAAGGAATTTCATACGAGATTATGGAGAAAGCTCTTCAACAAGCTAAAGAAGGACGGCTTCACATTCTCAAAATTATGAACGAAGCAATTGCACAAGCTCGCCCAAGCATTTCCAACTATGCGCCAAGAATATTTACAACAAAGATTCCTACAGACAAAATTGGTGCTGTAATTGGGCCGGGTGGAAAAGTAGTTCAGAAAATTCAAAAAGATTTTTCTGTTGAGATTAACATTGAAGAAGACGGAACAGTCAGCATTGCCGGTCAGGATGCTGCTCTTGCCAAGGAAGCAAAAGAGTATATAAAATGGTTAACAGCAGAACCGGAACTGGGGAAAAATTACAAAGGCAAGGTTATGAAAATTACAGACTTCGGCGCCTTTGTAGAAATTTTTCCGGGTACACAAGGGCTGCTTCACATTTCTCAAATAGATAACAAACGCATCAACAAAGTAACCGATGTGTTGAAAGAAGGAGAAGTTGTTAAAGTTAAGTTGATTGCGATCGAAGGGGGCAAGTTGTCGCTTTCGAGAAAAGTATTGTTGAATGAACCCGAAGTTGAAACCGCTGAGAATGGTGAATAGTGAATTTACTTTTGGGGTCTAACGTAAAGTTTGATGTATGAAAGTTGGCAAACTCGATATTGGTAAAAAACTTTTTTTAGCCCCAATGGCCGAGGTAACGGATTCTTCTTTTCGTAAAATTTGTAAAGAGCATGGAGTCGGTCTTACATTCACACAGATGGTAAGCGCACAAGGTGTTATCAGAAATAATTTTGAAACGCTTCGGCATTTCTCATTCAGCCGCACAGAAAAACCGATAGGTGTTCAAGTACTCGGAAACGATCCCGATACTGTTGGAGCTGCCGCAAAAGAAATTTCAAAGATGAATCCTGATTTGATTGATTTGAATTGCGGCTGCCCGGTTGATAAAGTATGTTCTAAAAATATGGGTGCTTCCCTGCTTGATGATACGAAGACTATCGGAAAGCTTGTTCATAAAATGGT
The DNA here is from genome assembly GCA_040758415.1 of Bacteroidota bacterium. Lineage (GTDB taxonomy): Bacteria > Bacteroidota > Ignavibacteria > Ignavibacteriales > Melioribacteraceae > Fen-1258. Next base: position 9,606 of record JBFLWC010000419.1, read on the forward strand.
TGAAGGATCAAATGGAATACCTATTTCGGTAAAGCTGCGCTTGGGCAGAGATAAATCACACATAAACATTGTAAAAAATGCCAAAGCAGTTGAAGCCAATGGCGGTTCATTAATTTTTGTTCACGCAAGAACGCGCGCTGATAAATACGATAACGACGCAGATTGGCTCTGGCTGAAAAAAGTTAAAGAAGCCGTGAACATTCCGGTTGTAGGCAACGGATCTATCTTTACACCGCATGATGTTGAAGAGATGATTGATTTGACCGGCTGCGATTCTGCAATGATTGCCCGCGGCGCTTTGGGTAATCCATTTATCTTTTCGAGATTCAATACACTGATTGAAACGGGTACAGACCCCGGAGAACCTAACCCAGCGGTTGTGCGCAATACAGTTTTAAAGCATATAAATAATTTAGAAAATGAATTCGGCGAGCTGATTGCTCTTGATAAAGCAAAAAAACATTCTATCTGGTACTTTAAAAATCACAGTGGAGTGGAATTTTTGTTAGACAAAATTTTTTCTATAAAAAATTTGAATAATCTGCGTTCGTTAATTAACGAGCACGCCGAAAGCATTCTGCAAAGTCCTTATGACCCGGATGGACTTGCAGACATCCATAAAAAATTTCAAAAGAAAGTTCTTTTCTGGTTAACGGAAGAAACCGTTAAAGCACTCGGCTAAGAACAAAAAGGTTTTGTAATGAATAAAGAAATAATTATCAGTTCTTCTACATCGCAGAATCACGTTGCGATTACAGAGGATGGAAATCTTGTAGATTTTTTTGTAGACCATCCCGAAAAAAGAAGAATGGTTGGCGATGTTTACCTTGGCAAAGTTGCCAGGGTGCTGCCGGGTATCCGTGCAGCATTCATAGACATCGGGTTAAAGCACGATGCCTTTCTTCATTTTTCGGATATTAGCGAAAGGACAGAAGCATTGCAAAGTCTGCTTGATGAAGAAAGTGATGCAGACGATAGCGATGACGACGAAAAAGAAGAAACGATTACACAGCCGGTATCGGAAAGTGAATCGAAACCTTTACCCCGACACAGCGGGATAAAACCGGAACAGAAAGAAGAGCGGCAAGTTCCAAAACTTCATAAAGGGGAAGAGATTCTTATTCAAATAATCAAAGAACCGGTGAAAGATAAAGGTGTTCGCTGCACTTCTTCCATTTCTATTCCCGGAAGATTTTGCGTTCTTCTACCGCTCGATAACAAGATTGGCGTTTCAAAAAAGATTTATGATTTTAGAGAGAGAAAAAGATTGCGCCGCATTGCACGGGGTATTTTGCCATCAAACTGCGGATTAATTATCCGCACTGCGGCAAAAGATCAAAGTGAAGAATCACTCTCGGGCGATTTGAAATATCTTGTTAAGATTTGGGAAGACATACAGGAAGATGCAAAAAAACTGGAACCACCTTCACTCCTTTACAAAGATTTGAGTACAACAATCAGTGTTATTCGCGATCTGTTTACGCCGGATGTTTCAAAAGTTTTTGTAGACTCGAAAAAACTTTTCAAAGAAATCAGCAATTACGTTCAGTTCATTCAACCGGGTTTACTCGATCGAATAGAACTTTACAAAGATGAGATGCCTATTTTCGAAACATTCAAGATTGACGAACAGATAAAAAGCTTAATGGGGCGGAAAGTTTCGCTGCCAAGCGGCGGATACATTGTTATTGAGCATACAGAAGCAATGGTTGTTATTGATGTTAACAGCGGTCGTTACGCTGCTAAGAAAGAACAGGAACTCAATTCGCTTAAAACCGATCTTGAAGCTTCGCGCGAAATTGTTCGCCAGCTCCGGCTGAGAGATATTGGCGGATTAATTGTTGTTGATTTTATTGACCTTGAAGATGAAAAAAACCGCAAAAAAATTTACGACGAGTTAAAAAAAGAATTCAAAAAAGACCGCGCAAAAATTGCTTTGCTTCCTATGACCGAATTTGGTTTGATGCAAATTACACGCGAGCGCATCCGGGAAAATATTCTGCAGTCAATGCACGATGCTTGCCCATATTGTTCCGGCACTGGACTTCTAACTAAAAAATCCAACTTGATGCACGAGATTGAACGATGGTTGAAGCGTTACAAGGTTGAAGGAAATGCTAAATCACTTATCTTGAAAGTTCATCCGTCGCTCGGCTCGAAATTGAAAGAGGGATTTATATCCTATCTAACCAAGCTTCAATTGAAATATTTTATCCGGATCAAACTACAGGAAGAAGAAAAAGTAAGTCCGCAGAATTTCCATTTTCTTTCGTCAAAAACGGGCAACGATTTAACCGGAGATTTTGCTTAGTTGTAGAGACAACTCGGCAGGTCGTCTCTATTTTCTATTAAGTTAGATTGAATTCTATTTTTATTAACTTTCCTTTAGAAAAAATTTTGTTCACTTAAATCAAGGCAGCATTATGAAATTTTTTATTGACACTGCGAGCATAAAAGAAATTAAAGAAGCAGCATCCTACGGCTTGTTAGACGGCGTAACTACAAATCCTTCTCTTGTTGCCAAAGAAGGAAAAAACTTCCGCACGATTCTTGATGAAATTATAAAAATAGTTGATGGACCAATCAGCGCAGAAGTTATTTCAACTGATTACGACGGAATTATAAAAGAGGCAAGGGACCTGGCAAATATTCACGAAAACATTGTTGTTAAAGTTCCTCTCATCAAAGAGGGAATCAAAGCCGTTAAGTTGCTGGGTGAAGAAGGGATTAAAACGAATGTAACTTTATGCTTTTCACCGTCGCAGGCACTACTTGCAGCAAAAGCTGGCGCATCTTATATCAGTCCTTTTGTCGGCCGTCTCGATGATATCAGTCATGATGGAATGGAATTGGTCCGGCAGATCGTTCAGATATACAAAAACTACAATTTCAAAACAGAGGTGCTTGTTGCAAGCATCCGTCATCCGCTTCATTTGGTTGAGGCAGCGTTGATGGGCGCTCATGTTGCCACTATGCCCTTTGACGTTATAGAAAAAATATTCAAACATCCGCTCACAGATCTTGGTCTGGAAAAATTTTTGAACGATTGGAAAAAAGCAAATCAATAATTATGAAAAAAACAAAATTTTACTCCATCCATGAAAAGCTTGGCGCAAAAATGGTAGACTTTGCCGGATACAAAATGCCCGTACAGTATTCATCAATAATAGCCGAGCATAAAGCTGTTCGCACAGCAGTCGGTGTTTTTGATGTTTCACACATGGGAGAAATTTTTGTAAGCGGCAATAGAGCATTAGATTTTCTTCAGCACATCACAGTTAATGATGCTTCGCTGCTAACCGATGGAAGAGTTCAATACTCGGCGATGTGTTACCCGGACGGCGGAATTGTTGACGATCTTCTTGTTTATCGAATAAACGAAAAAGAATTTATGCTTGTTGTAAATGCAGCCAATAAAGAGAAAGACATTACCTGGATGAGAGAGAATAATAAGTTTGACGCAGATATTATTGATGAAAGCGACAACTACTCTTTGCTTGCTGTTCAAGGACCGAAATCGAAAGAAGTAATTGAAAAGATTTGCGACAAACCGTTAAACCTGGAATATTATCATTTCTTTTTTGCAAAGATTGCCGGAGTTGATATGATTTTATCGCGTACAGGATACACCGGTGAACTTGGCTACGAATTATATTTCAAAGGAAGCCAAACCGAAGCTGAAAAAGTTTGGAACGCATTGTTTGATACCGGCAGAGAGCTGCAGATTCAACCGATTGGACTCGGAGCGCGCGATTCACTGCGCCTCGAGATGGGCTTTTGTCTTTATGGAAACGATATTGACCAAACTACAAATACAATTGAAGCAGGATTAGATTGGATTACAAAATTTAAAAAGCCGGGGTTCATTGCGAAAGATGTTCTGATTAAAGTGAAGTCCGAAGGACCAAAAAGAAAATTGGTGCCGATGATTTCCGAAGAGAAAGCATTTCCGCGGCACGGTTATGAACTATCGGTTGGAGAAAAAATTGTCGGGTATATTACAAGCGGAACAGTGAGCCCAATTCTTGAAAAAGCAATTGCGCTTGGTTATGTTGAATCTCAATATGCAAAAGAAGGAAACAAAATAAATTTTCTAATTCGAGGAAAAGAAGTCCCTGCTGTAATTACTAAACTTCCATTTGTGAGAAATTAATCTAAAATGAAAATTAACGTTCACTACTCAAACCAGCAACTTGACGACCTTTACTTTACGGGAAAAACTTCCGTTGTGATTGATGTTCTGCGTGCATCTACCGTAATTGTAACAGCACTAACGAATGGCGCACGCGAAGTTATTCCGGTTAGCACTGTGGATTTTGCAATGAAAATTTCCGGCAATGCGTTTGGCGGACAAACGATTCTTGGCGGCGAACGCAACACAAAAAAAGTTGAAGGATTTAATCTTGGCAACTCGCCTTTAGAATATAAACCGGAAGCTGTTTCGGGCAAGTCTATTATTCTTTACACTACAAATGGATCGAAAGCAATTGTTAAGGCAAAATTTTCTGAAAATCTTTTTATATGCAGCTTCAACAATTTACCGGCTGTTGCAAATTATTTGTTGACACTTAATAAAGATGTGGAAATTATCTGCGCCGGTACAAACGGTAATTTCAATCTTGAAGATGCTGTGTGTGCAGGCAGATTGATTAGTGAAATGAAAAAGATTGCAGTAGAAATTGAAATAAGTGATGCCGGCAAAGCGAGTTTGGTACTCAACAAATCATACGGTAAAAGTATTGCAAAAATGTTGAAAGAAACTGAGCACGGAAAACTTCTGATTGAAAACGGCTTTGCGGCAGATATTAAAGAGTGCGCACAATTTGGAACTACCGATTTGATTCCGTATTATATTTCCGGTTCAATTAAGAAATTAGAAACCGGAAACTTGCAGAACATTCAAGTTACCGAATCAAAGACTTCATAAAAATGCCGAAGAAAATTAAATCAAAAGAAAATTCTTCTTCTATAGGAGAAAATTTTTTTGTCGTTTCTCCGGAAAAGAAAAGAAAACTTCTCGGTATACTGCTTGTAGTTTTGGCTCTTCTCATTTTCTTGAGCATACTTTCATACTCACGTAGTGACGAATCGTATTTCTCATACAAGATTCTGGACCAGTTGGGAATATTCAACGGCAACCCTGAATTAAAAGCCAGGGCAGCAGCAACTCATAACTGGCTTGGAATTTTCGGCGCTTACATCTCTTACTTCTTCATACGTTCAACAATCGGTTACTTCTCAATTATCTTTCCCGTTATAATGTTCATTTGGGGTTATTCAATTCTGCGACAGGAAAAAAATTACAGGATTGCACTCTATCTTTCCAACTTTTTAATGGTGATGGGAATTCTTCTGGCTACATTTTTTGGAATGCTTCAGTTCACTCCCGAAATTTCTCTCTTTACTGATTTTTATGAGCTTTCCGGCAAAATTGGATTTTTCTTTGGGACGATAATAAGCAAACTGCTTGGCGGATTGGGCAGCATAATTTTTCTCGGCGCAGCAATGTTAGTTACCCTTATCATTGCGTTCGATTTTAAATTCAGCGCATTGTTAGAAATAATTATGAATTTGTTTTGGGAATCCTCCATAAGGAGTCCTTCGGACATCCCTTCGAGAAGAGACAAAGAAACCGGGTCAGCCGAAGGGATAAAGATCAAAACCCAGGATGATGAAAGAACGGATGATAATCTTTCTAAGATTAAAATCCTGCGCAGAGAAAGTAAATTAAAATCTTTGTTCAAAGAAAAAGAGGAAGAGGAAATTTCGCTGCCTGAAACAAAAATTACAATTGTAAAAAAAGATCAGCCGGAAAAAATTATTGATCTCTCAAGAGGGAAAAAAATTGAAACCAAACCGAAAGAAGAAGACGAAATTATTCCAGCAATTGATAAAGATGCAGAAACCGCAATGCCGGAACAGTGGGATGAAAAAATTGATTACAACCCTCCAATATTGGATTTATTAACACCGCCTGATGATGAAGAAATAAAAATTAATGAAAGCGAATTAAAAAAGAATGCAGCTTTACTCAAAGATAAATTAGCGTTGTTTGATATTCAGATTGACGACATCACAGTTACGCCCGGACCGGTTGTAACACTTTATGAAATTGTTCCCGCGCCCGGCGTTAAAATCAGCCGCATAGTTAGTCTTGAACATGATATTGCTCTTGCACTTGCTGCGCGGGGAATTCGTATTATTGCGCCAATTCCCGGCAAGAGTGCTATCGGTGTTGAAATTCCAAATGCGCATGCTTCAATTGTAAGAGCAAGTTCTGTTCTAAAAAAATTAGGCGAATCCAAAGGCGAGCTTCCTTTGGCTCTCGGCAAAACAATTTCCGGGGAAGTCTACATAACGGATTTGGCAAAGATGCCGCACATGTTAATTGCCGGCTCAACAGGTTCCGGCAAAAGCGTTGGCATTAATATGATACTCAACAGTTTGATTTTTGCAAAACATCCATCGGACGTAAAATTTGTTATAATTGATCCGAAGAAGATTGAACTTTCTTTTTACGGAAAACTTAATAAACATTTTCTTGCTGTCTCGCCTGACCTTGAAGAAGAAATTATCACTAATCCTTCCAATGCTCTTCTTGCATTAAAAGCTGTTGAGTATGAAATGGAGAAGCGATACGATCGGCTTGCTAAGATTGGCGTGCGCAACATTGTAGATTACAATAAAAAAGTATTGAATCCGAAATCGCGCCCCAAAGACACCGACGAGATGAAATTTCACAAATTGCCTTACATCATTATCATTATTGACGAGCTGGCAGATTTGATGATTACTTCCGGAAAAGAAGTTGAAGAACCGATAGCGCGAATTGCGCAGCTTGCCCGCGCTGTTGGAATACATTTGATTCTTGCAACACAGCGTCCTTCTGTTAATGTTATAACCGGCGTTATCAAAGCAAATTTTAGCGCAAGAATGGCTTATCAAGTTGCAACCAAGATTGACTCGCGTACAATTCTTGATATGAACGGCGCAGAACAATTACTTGGCAGCGGCGATATGTTGTTCCTTCCCGGCGGAATGCCAAAGCCGATTCGTATTCAAAACGCATTCATCTCTACAGAAGAAGTTGAGAGGATTACAAATTTTATCTACGTTCAAAAAGGATTTTCAAAAAGATATTTTCTTCCTTCTTTGTATGATAAAAAGAAAGAAGCATTAGGAGATTTTCTTAACGACCTCGACCCGATGTTTGAAGAAGCCGCCCGCGTAGTTGTGCGGCACCAACAGGGTTCTGTATCTTTGCTGCAAAGAAGATTAAAGCTGGGTTATTCGCGTGCAGCAAGAATTGTAGATCAACTTGAACAAGCCGGTATAGTCGGCTCTTCCGAAGGCAGCAAAGCACGAGAAGTAATTGTTGATAGCGAAGAACAACTCGAAACAATTTTGAGATCGTTGTAAAATGAAAACAAAAATTTTTCTTTTCCTTTTTTTAGTTTCATCATACTGTTTTGCTCAATCGGCAAACGATGTTTTAAAAAGAATACAGAATAAATTTAATTCCATCAACAATTTTACAGCGAATTTTACCCAGAGCTATTATTCATCAAGCGGGCAAAACACGGGAAGATCATCGGGCAAGTTTTTTTACAAAAGAAAAAATAAATTTATTGTAGAACTTAAAAATCAATTGATTGTCTCCGACGGGCAAACAATCTGGAACAGCGACAAACGTTTTAACAGAGTTGTAATTAGCAGCATCGCAGATGACCCGACATCATTTTCTTTAGAACGTTTTGTGTTTGATTATCCCCCGCTCTGCAAAAACAAAATTATAAAAGATGAAACTGTTGCCCCCGGCGAAAATTTGATTGAGCTTACTCCAAAAGATCAAGATATGGAATTTAAGACGGTAAAAATCTGGACAAGCGAAGACGGACTGATTTCAAAATTAGAAGTTGTTGACCGCGGCGGGATGCGTTATTCATTTCAGTTTACGGATATAAAAATTAATCAATATCTTCCCGATACAAAATTTGCATACTCTCCATCCAAAGGAATTCAAATTATTGACCTCAGGTAAATCAAATAATCAACTTGCAAAAGCTGCCGGCTATTTTTCTCCTATCGTTCTCACAATTTTGTTTCTCTACATTGCTTTCAAAGGTGTAGACCTTAAAGAATCTTTCTCTTTAATTACACGCTCTTCTCTTTTTGCAATTGTTATTTACATTATAATTTTCTTCCTCTCCCATTTTGCCCGCGCAGTTCGTTGGAAATTTATGATCAGTTCGATGAAAAAAAATGTTTCTATATTTCATTTGTTCGGTTCGGTTATGGTTGGTTACGGCGTAAATTGTATTATACCAAGGTTGGGCGAACTTTACCGCGGTTTGTTTTTGGGAAAATGGGAAAATATTTCGAGGACGACTGTTATCGGAACAATAGTTGTTGAAAGGATAATTGATATTGCTTCCTTTGCTTTTGCAGCTTTAATAAGCGCCGGCATATACTCCGGCAATTTGTATAATAAAATTGTATGGCTCAAAACGTCGCTCGTTATCGGGTTTACTTTGATTTTTGCTCTAACTGTTTTTTTGATTTTCCTTGTAAGATATCAAGAAAAATTTGGGAATGGATTTGTAAAGCTTGCTGGAAAGATAAGCCAAAAGTACGCACTGAGTTTAAGGAAAATATTTGACACGCTTATCAGCGGACTTTCCAGCATTCGTGGAACTAAAAATATTTTTACGGTTGCTGTATGGACAGTTGTAGTTTTACTTTTATATGCGTTGAACGCTTATGCGGGATTCTACATGCTCGGCATGGAATCTACAGGCAAAGTTACATTTGCAACAGCGTGGATAGTTATGACGATCAGTTCATTCGGCGTTTTAATTCCAACTCCCGGCGGAACGGGTTCGTATCATATCATTTCAATTTTTGCGCTAACTCAGCTTTTCAAGTTCGATTACGAAATCAGTGCAGCTTATGCAATCCTTACACATTTTATTTCTTATCTATTTTTTATACTGACAACATTAATTCTAATTTACATTGTAAATAAACAGCGAGTGAAAAAAGGTTTACGAAAAGAATCTTTTTTCTCTGTCTTTAAAATTAATCCGGATGAAAAATGAATTTTTTTTTTATTGTTATGATTTTTCTCTTCCCGCTTAGCAATAT
>JBFLWC010000420.1:0-6043 GCA_040758415.1 Bacteroidota bacterium
TTTGTTTTAGGATAAAAGTCCTGACTTTGTGATAATATTTTTTAATTCATCCTTTGGGATTTTTTCTGCTACGTCCGAAGAATATCTATCAAATTTTTCAATTTTTTTAATTCCTTTATAACTATCATTAATTACATTAGGATGAAACATTGGGTAGAGAGGATTTGTAATCATGTACAAACCTTTGTAGTCCCAGCTGTAGCGGATCTCATCGTTGTTAATTAGAGTCTCGTGGAGCTTTTCACCTGGTCTTATTCCAACTATTTCCTCACCAAAATCCCCTAAGACTTCAGTTAGAGCGTCTTTGAGAACCGAAATGGTAAAAGCTCGCATTTTTGGAACAAATATTTCTGAGCCCATGCCATATTCCGTGGCTTTCAAAATGAAATCAAGTGCTTCGTCCATAGTTATGCTGAATCTAGTCATCTGTTTATCGGTTATTGTGACTTTTTTCTTATTCATTATTTGTTCTATAAACTTTGGAACGACCGAACCGCTGCTTCCTAGAACGTTGCCATATCTTACAGCTATGAATTTAGTTGGGTGTTTTTGTGGATCAATATAGTTATTTGCAGTTACGAATAATTTTTCCATGAGAAGTTTTGTTGCACCGTAAGTGTTTAAGGGGGATACTGCTTTATCAGTGCCTATGCAGATTGCTTTTTTTACGTTTGCTTCAAGGCATGCATCGATTACATTCTGCGAACCAATTACATTTGTCTTGATTGCCTCAAATGGGTTATACTCTATTTTTGGAACATGTTTTAGAGCTGCTGCATGAAAAACAAAATCGATATCTTCTGTGGCTCGTACTAGACGTTCTTTATCTCTTATATCGCCCAAAAAAAATCTTAAGCGGTCGTCATTAAATTTTGATTCCATTTCAATTTGTTTACTTTCGTTTCTGCTCAAAATTCTAATTGTCTTTACGTTTTTTTGTAATAGCTTATGCGTAAGTGCTTGACCTAACGAACCGGTACCACCAGTAATTAGAATTTTCTTGCCTTCAAACACGATCTTTCGTTTAATACTTTTCTAAAAAACCTTGCCATACTTTAATTAAAAACTAAAACGATTTTAGAATTGATGCAAACCTTTCTGAAGCAGTTCCCCTATAACTTAGGAATTTTTCAATAAAATTATCTGCATTTTTTATTAATTCTGCTTGAAAACCAATGTCAAACAAGATCTTTTCCAAGTTTTTTTCTATATTGGAACTGTAAGATATTGTAAGTACAGCATTATCTTTTACATGAGCAAAAGTGGGTATTTTTTCATCTAGGACGATATTCATTGTAGGTTTACCTAAGATCATTGATTCCATAAGCATTGTAGACGTTCCAAAACTTTCGGATGAAATGACTATAACTACATCAGCACTATTGATTGTGTTAATAATTGGAGTTGATAAATATATGGGAATAGCATTATCAATTTTCTTGATTATTCGATTAATTTCTTTATTATGTTTTATTTGAATTTGGTGTAATTTTACGATGACTTTAACGTTATCAAATTTTTTAAGAAATAAGATGACTTTCTTGATTGTGTTTTCGAATTTCAACTCGAGATTAGTATTAGCTAATCCAGAGATTTCAGTTATTGGATTTGGAGCTACTAGGACAGTAATTTTTTTAGATCGTTTTTGTTCTAATCGTGAGCTAAAATATTCATCGTGGCGAGGACTTCCTGTGACAAATATTTTGTCTGGTTTTATATTATAATCATTAACCAAATAATCTTTCTTTTTATCTCCCCATACAGCAATCCTATCATTAAAATTAAGATAATGTAGTTTATCAAATCTCTTTGTTTCATTAACTCTTTCAACAAATCCATGTTCCAACAAAATTGTTGGAATTTTTTTATTACTAAATTCAAGAAATGCTTTTTCTGTTTCACCTACCTCGTTAAGAGAAGCAATACAGCGCACATCCATATTGTTAAAAAGATTTTTTATGCAACAGATTAATGAAATGTGTTCAGATAGTTTTTCTGAATATTGTCTCATAACAACTTCTTTGATCACACTCCAAAAACTGGTTCCTTCGATCTGAAAAATATTGTTAAAAAATTCAGTATTTTGCCAAAATTCCTCCAATTTTTTTGAATATTCTTTAGTGAGTGAAGGAATTTTCCGCTTTTCATTTTCAGTTAACATGCCATCAATGTTCAGAACTTTGCAATTCGATTTTCTTATCACATTGAAAGCTTTTCTACTCCACATGGCAGGCCGTCTTTGGTTTACTAGAATAATATGTCCATCATAATTTTTCATTGCATATAACAGACTTGCAAACCATTCTGAATTGAATTCTAAAAGAAGAATAGATTTTTTACGATGACTCTTATGATCTATCCAACAATCATAAAAAAATCCTAATAGTGATTCTGCAAGTTTTTTTATTTTTTTATAACTATTTTTTGATAGTGTGAGTGAGATTGGAATTGGACCTAAATTATATTTAATAGTAATACTATCCCAAAGTAACTTTTCGTCGGTAGTTTTTTGTAAGAATTCTGTTTCGACAATATTTTCTTTGACAAGAGATCGAATCATTTTTGAGAATATACTTGCGGCAATAATTTTAGTAGGACGTTCTTTTTCAATAAGTCGTTTTATTATTAGAAAATTAACTAATTTTGGCATTAGATATGAGTGAAATTCTTGTGAATCAAATAATTTTAATAAATTAACGCCTTCAAATTCTAATTCAACTGCATTTATTTTTGAATGCCACGATAGAAGTTCAACAACTTTATCAAATAATTGCAACCGTTCCTCTCTATTGAGTAAATTGTCGGCCATTTCGTGTTTAATATCAAGTGATTGAAGCTCACGATGAACCTGTAAATTAAAGGAAAAAATTTTTGTGTTTTTGTTTTGTAGTGACTCAGTTGATATTGTCTGTAAATCCATTATATTATTAATCAAAATAATTGTACTCAAAATTGCTTACCGTTATGATTTTTAATGAGTATATAATTATGCTTGAATTTTATCATAACTTGGTTTGAATGCAATTGTAAATTTCGCTTCATTTCATCATATGGTGATAAAGTTCCTTTTTATTCGATCGTTAGATAATTTTTTGTGTGCATCTTCTGTTAGACCAATTATCGTATAGCCATTGGGTTCGTAAAGAAGTTCCAAAACGCGGTATTTTTCATTCAAATTTAATGATTCATACTTAGATAACGAGAATTTAGAATTTAAGATCTGAGATACATTAGTTTGAGGTATACTTAATTTTTTGGTGGGTCTTAAGGTGGTGTCAAACACTAAACCTTTTGTGCCTACAGTTATACCAAAAATTGCATAGCCATAAAGGCCAGATTTTTTAAACAGATTTTCAATGTCAAAAGAGTCATAAAGAAATTCATTTGCATGTAAAAGCGAATCAACAATTAATGCATCTTCTTCTTCTTTGTTTTTGAAATTTAGATTCCAGCCATAATCGAATTTGTTTAAGCCTAGGTCTCTTACTAACTTTATTCCTAGATCATAATTTGATTTGTCGTTACCCAAAAGAATTGATATCATCTCTTTGTTCAACATTCTTTTATGTCCGCCCAATTTTCCGTATAGATAAAGAAAAATCATCCCTTCATCTTTCAGTGTTTTTGTTAGTAATTGTAACCCTTTAGCAGGATTGGATAGATGATGTAAGACCCCCATGCACAATACAATGTCGAATTTGCCAAGGTTGTCAACACCGTTCATGATATTGTGTTTAAGAAATTGTATGTTTTGTAATTTTTTTATATTTTTTAATTCATTTGCAACTGCTAATGAAGTGTCAGAAATATCTATTCCTAAAAAATTACATTTTTTAAAAAATTCTGCAACATTGATAATTCTATGTCCGCTTCCAGAGCCTGCATCGAGTATGTTTTTTCCTTCAAGTTTTATGTTACTTTCTAATTCAAATATTCTTAATAGATTCAATAGTTCGTTAGCTTGGTTAAGTTCGGTAGATGGCGAAGGATATGGATACTTCCTGTACATGTTTTTTACTTTTTGAGTAATCGGATCATCTTTGGTCATAGAATACAGCTCATTTTGTATGCTAAAAGAATTTTTTAGCCACATATTTAATTAATCATTGTTTGAGTGTATTTTGATGGAATCTATTCATGATTTAATCAAGATAACAGATTTAGAAAAAGCTGTGAACAAAATAACTGATTTTATTAGATGTGAGGTTCATGATAGGTTTCAGAAATCTGGTGCTGTGGTAGGACTAAGTGGTGGAATTGATTCAGCTGTAACAGCTGCACTTTGTGCAAAGTCGTTGGGAGCTGAAAGAGTGTTTGGGTTGATTATGCCAGAAAAAGAATCAGAAACAACGAGCCAACTACACGCACAGAAACTTGCTGAAAGATTTAACATAAAAACAGAGATCATCGATATAACTTCCATTCTGGATTCTTTTGGCGTTTATCAACATAAGGAATCCATCATCAAAAGCAAATTTCCTGATTTTAATGAGAGCTGTAAATACAGAGTTGTGGTACCACCAAAACTCAAAAATATCATTGGTGTGCCCTTTGTAGAAGTACTTGATGATAAAAATAACAAACATAAACTGAAAATATCTTTATCAGAATTTCTTACATTGACAGCGGCAACATCAGTCAAACATAGAATTCGTATGACCATGCTGTATTTTCATGCTGAAAAAAATAATTCATGTGTAATTGGAACCACAAACAAGTCCGAATATATGCAAGGATATTTTGTGAAATATGGTGATGGTGGCTCTGATATAGAGCCCTTGGTCAACCTCTACAAATCTCAGATATATCAACTAGGTAGATTTTTAGATATACCTGAAGAGATTTTAACCAAAGAAGCTTCACCTGATGTTTGGAGTTTTCCTACGACTGACGAGGAGTTTTTTTACAGTGTGCCGTATGATGTAGTTGATTTATTGTTATACGCACAAGAAAATAATTTGTCTGTAAAAGACATTCAGAAAATCTCAGACTTGTCGGCGGAGGATATACAGAATTTATTGCGGATTCAAAACCAAAAACAAATTAAAACTCAACATATGAGAGAGGTTCCTCATAGTTGGATGCCTGATTTTACTTAATAGATAATAATCACATGAATTTTAAAAAATCAAGTCGTAATGGATTCCTACAATCATGCAAAACCAACAGAAACTGATAATTCTAAACCCCTAGTAAGCATAATAATTCTCAATTACAATGCAGGACAATTACTTTTGGATTGTATAGATTCTATTCAAAAATCCACATATAGTAATTTCGAAATCATTGTTGTAGATAATGCATCAAAAGACGACAGTCACAAAAAATGCAAAGCAAGATTTCCCACAATTAGGTTGATAGAGAATTCCCAAAATTTAGGTTATTGTGAGGGAAATAATGTAGGTTTAAGAGTTGCAAATGGTCAGTTTGTCGCGATTTTAAATCCTGATACCATTGTGGATCCCTCTTGGTTGGAGGAGTTGTTAAGAGCATATGTAACTAATGGTGACGGAATTTATCAGCCAAAATTTTTAGCTACGACCGATCACACCATGTTATTAAGTACTGGGAATATGATTCAGATTTTTGGCTTTGGATACTCCCGTGGTAAAGGTGATATCGACAAAAAACAGTATGAGAAATTTGAAAAAATTGACTATGCATCTGGAACGTGTCTTTTCACCTCAAAAAACGTTTTAGAAAAGATTGGTTTGTTTGATCCTTTTTTGTTTGCATTTCATGATGATTTAGAGTTATGTTGGCGAGGAGCAATAAATGGCATAAATTCTTTCTACGTTCCCACATCTATCGTGTATCACCCTATTGAAGGTTCGAGTTTCAAATGGAGTCCGCTGAAATTCAAATTAATGGAGAGAAATCGAAAATACTGTTTATTTACGCTCTATGATCGCTTGACAATATTCAAAATGCTTCCTGCATTATTTTTGGTCGACATAGCTGTGTTTTTCTTCTATTTGAGTAAAGGACTTTTGAAAATGAAAATTTCAGCAGATGTTGAAATTTTTAAAAATTTTAAAATAAT
>JBFLWC010000421.1:0-5538 GCA_040758415.1 Bacteroidota bacterium
TCAAAAGAAAGGGAAATGAAAAACATTTCTCACTCTGAATTGCTTTTTACCCGTTCAGAACCGCAAAATAATTATTACGAAGCTTCAGGCCGCCGTGCGCTTATAATGGGAAAAGAAAAAAGCGGAATTGAAGAAGTATGGGTTCATCCATTAAGAATTCTCCGCGATTATGAGGTTGGAATTATAACCGGTGATTCAATAACATGGTTACAAAATTATCCGGTAAATGTTGAAATTCGCCCTGAATCTTTTAGTCGAATTTATTCAACTCCTTTGGGCGAATTGAAAGAAATTATTTTTGCTTCATTGTGGAAAGCAGGAGGCATTGTTCATTATGCTTCTACGTTTCCAACAAAACTTGTCATTCGCTTTCGTAGTGATTTGCGTTTTATGTGGCCTTACGATGCTAACGCACTCGGGGATATTTACTACGCTTACGATGAAACGATGAATACACTCCATTTAAAAGATACTACGGAAAAATTTTATTGCTTGTTTGGCGGTGATATTATTTCCTCTCAAAAAATCAGCGGGCAATTTCAATCTGTCCGATGGTCGCCTGAAGGGTTTGTAGGAGTTGAAACGAATGAGAATCAGGTATATCATGCAGTGATGTATGATCTGAACATCACAAATAGTTTCACACTTAATTATGCTTTTGTTGGAACAAATGAAGGGAAAGAAAAAGCATTTAGTGAATATCGAGTACTTCTTGAGAAACCGGAAAAACAATACGCAGAACAGGTTACACACACAACCGACCTTTTAAAACGTACCGTACAAATATTTTCTCCCGATAAAGAATTTAACACTCCTTTTAGTTGGGCAATTGTTGGTACAGATAAATTTCTTGCATATACTCCAGGACTTGGAACGGGATTACTAGCTGGCTTTGCAACCACAGCACATGGATGGAATGGAACTCATAAAAACAGCGGACGCCCCGGCTATGCTTGGTACTTCGGGCGCGATTCTGAATGGGCTGGATTTGCCATTGATGACTATGGCGATACTGAATTAGTAAAAGAACAATTAAAATTTCTTCAACAGTATCAGGATATTTCCGGGAAAATATTTCATGAGGTCTCAACGAGTGGAGTAGTACATTATGATGCTGCAGATGCAACTCCATTATATATAATTCTTGCCGGTCATTATCTGCGTGCATCGGGTGATATTGAATTTATCAAAGATAGCTGGCAGCATCTAAAGAGAGCGATTGATTTTCTCTATTCGACCGATACAGACAATGACGGGTTGATTGAGAATACAAACGTAGGGCACGGTTGGGTTGAAGGCGGCGCGTTGTTTGGAGCTCATAGCACATTTTATCTTTCGTCGTTGTGGGCACAAGCTTTGAATGATATCTCATATTTTGCAACACTGATTGGCGAAAAAAATCTTGCAAAAAAATATTCTGCACAATCAAAAAAAGTTCAAAAAATATTAAACACAGATTTTTGGAACAACTCAACTCAGTTCTATAATCTCGGGAAATTTAAAGACGGAACTTATCAAACCGAGCCGACAATACTTCCGTCTGTAGGTGCGTACTTTAATTTGTTAGATGATGCTAAAGTAAAATATCTGCTTGATGCTTATGCAGGCAACGGTTTTAGTACAGACTGGGGTGTACGTATTTTGAATTCTTCTTCAAAATTATTCAGCCCAACAGGATATCATTATGGGTCTGTATGGCCGCTTTTTACCGGCTGGGCTGCTCTTGCGGAATACGAATATGGAAATTCTGTTCAGGCGTTTTCACACTTCAATAAAAATCTTGCAATTAAAAATCATTGGGCACTCGGATATGTTGAAGAGGTGATGAATGGTGCAATCTATCAACCCTCTGGTGTTTGTTTTCATCAGCTCTGGTCCGAAACAAATATTCTTCATCCGGCAATAACTGGAATGATAGGATGGAAACCGAACGCCGTTGAACACAGTGCAATGCTCAAACCGAGATTCCCGCTTTCGTGGGATACTGTTTCTGTTGCCAATTTACGAAGCGGAAAATCATTACTTCAATTCTCGATGAAACGTGAAATAAATAGAACAGTATATTTTATCAAACTCATTGATGGACCGGAAATAAAAGTTCAATTCGCACCTGAAATTCCAGATGGTATGAAAATAAATAAGACATTTATTGACAAGAAAGAGTCAGCAATCAATGATTCAACGTTCAGAGGAATTCTTGCAAACCCGTTGCAAATCCAACTAAAAACTTCTGTGGAAATTGTTTTTGAACATACCGGAGGAATTGGAATATATCCTATTGTTCCCCATCCTCAACCCGGCGATAGTTCTCAAGGGTTTAGAATCATTTCCACTTCTCTTTCAGGGAAGAAATATACTTTAGTAGTTGAGGGCAAATTTGGAAACGAAGAGAATTTTATTTTGAATACTTTCGATCAAAAAGTAGTAACCGTTACCAATGCTGAATTTGCAACAACTCCAAAACAGGGTATTATAAATCTGCGTATAAAATTTGATGATTCTACAAAACAATATGGACGCAAAACCGTTAAGGTTGTTTTACAGTAACAACATCAACAAAAAATTTATAAAAAATAATGATTCGCACATATAGGGAAAACGGTTTTTTACATTTAGTAATAGAAAATGAAAAAATAAGAGCGGTTTTTCTTCCAGAGATTGGAGGGAAAATGAAAGAGCTAACAAACCTCAAAACAGGTACGCAATTTCTATTAGAGAATCAGCGCGAAGATAGATTGTATTCAAGTCCACTTTACGGTTCGAAGTTTTCAGAATACGATGTGAGCGGCTTTGATGAATGTTTTCCTACAGTTTCTGCGTGTGGAAAAGATTTGAATGAAGATAAAAAATATTGCTTCCCCGATCATGGCGAGCTGTGGTCAAGAAAGTGGAAATTCTCTTATGGACAGGATTTCGTTACTTTATTCATAGAAGGAATTAAAACAAAGTATCTTTTTGAAAAGAAAATCAGAATTATTGAGGACTCAATTGAAATAGCATATAGCGTAAGAAATTTATCTTCTGATGCTTTCCCATACATTTGGTCTGCTCATCCGCTTCTTAAAATTTCTAAAGGGGATAAAATTCTCTTGCCGGAAAATATTGATACTGTATCTCTGCATTGGGCATCCGATCCGTTAATTGGGAAGCCAGGCGATCTTCTTAACTTGCCTTTTTTGATCTTGGAACAAAACGAATTCGATTTTTCTATTGTGCCTGATAAATCTGTAGATATTGCACTAAAATGTTTTACAGAAAAGTTATCTAAAGGTTATGCCGGGCTTTATAAAAAAGAGAAAGATGAAACAATTTTATTCACATTTGATACAGATGAAATTCCTTACTTGGGTATTTGGCTGTGTTACGGCGGCTGGCCTAATGATTCGAAAAGGAAGCATTACACAATTGGCTTGGAACCAACCAACGGAAATTCCGATTCACTTTCAGAAGCGGTAATGAAAGATAATTATTCTGAACTTTGTCCGTTTGGCGAAGATAACTGGACTCTAAAAATTACTTTAACTCAAGGCATACCAGAAATTTTTTACAATGTGTCGGATGAAAGAAAAATTTCGCAAAAAAACATTAACTAAAGGGCCGGAAAGATGAAACGATCAAAATTTTTTTTCGCTGTTTTATTAATTGTAGGGAACGGTTTGAAGCCGTTCACTACTATTTCTGCTCAAGACGGTTTGATCAAAAAGTTTCAAATAAAACAGAACGATTTGCAGTTAACGCGTCCTGCACAATCAAATCAATACATGGATAAACTTGGCAGCAAAGCCGCTTTGTTGGGATTTGAAAACGGTTCATTTGAAATGTGGATCTGGCCCTGGAAAGTCCTGCACAATTTCGAAATTCAGTTTTTTATTGGCACAACAACAAAGCCGATTTTAGCAAAAGATATTTTACGCGATATTTCTGTAACACCGGAAGCAACAACTATCACATTTGTTTACGAATCTTTCACAGTTAAGGAAATAATTTTTATACCGCATGATTCACCGGGCGCAATTATTTTGCTTGATGTAAATACAACAACTCCACTTACAATTGTTCCGGGATTCATGCCCCTTATGCAGCCACAGTGGCCTGCCGGAATAGGTGGACAGTATAGTTACTGGGATGACAATGTGAAAGCTTATCTAATTTCGGAACCACAGCAAAGAGGATTATTCTTGTGTGGTTCGCCTGCCGCACAACAAATGGCAGCACCGCCTGCCCACATGTTCTCGGATAACCCGCTTCAATTTAAAATTGATATCAAACCTGGAGAAGCGAAAAATAATTTCATTCCGATTGTCATTGCGGGGAGTCCGGTTAAAACCAAATATGATTCTGTGAAGACACTTTATAAAAATATTTCTGCAAACGTTGAAAATTTATACAACAAGACTTACGAGCATTATAAGAATTTACGCAGTTCAACAGTTGAAGTAATAACACCCGATGAAAAATTAAATCTTGCATTTGAATACGGGAAAGTTGCTCTGAACAATTTGATGGTTAATAATGCAACTCTCGGGAATGGATTGGCTGCCGGGTACGGATTAAGCGGAGGCGGCGGACGCCCCGGCTTTGCATGGTTTTTCGGCGGCGATGCATTTATCAATTCTTTAGCTATGAATAGTTATGGCGATTTCTCAACCGTCCGCACTGCACTTGAATTTACACAAAAGTGGCAGCGTCAGGATAATTTCCCGATAAGAAAAAAGTCGAAGGAAGAAAAAAATATTGACGTTGGCAAAATGCCGCACGAACTTTCTCAGAGTGAAGGACTGATTGATTGGTGGAACGATTATCATTACGGATATAACCACGCTGATACATCTCCTTGGTATCTTGTTGCTATGGGAGATTATTTTCGGAAAACCGGAGATCTTGAATTCATAAAGAGAAGCTGGAAATCAATTGTGCAGGCATATAGTTGGTCTAAGAGTAAAGACAGCAATGGTGACGGCTTAATAGACCTCAAAGGTGCGGGACTTGGTGTGCTCGAGTTTGGCGCGCTAGTTAAAATCTTCAACGATAACTACACTCAAAGTTTATGGACGCAAGGAATTAAGGAAGTAAACTTGATGGCAAAATACTCTGGCGATAAAGAGATTGAAAAAGAAACTGAAATACTTTTTCCCAAAGCACGTCAAGCATTAGAAAAAATATTTTGGATTGATGATTTGGGATTCTACAGCTTTGGTGCAGATGAAGATGGTAAACAAGTGCGTGATAAAAATATCTATTCCTCTGCATCAATTCTTTTTGGTTTGATGAACAACGAACGTAGCGTTAGCACAATAAAAAAATTTAATGAAAGTGATATGGTAACCGATTGGGGCGTACGCAATCTTTCAAATAAATCTTCTCTGTATGAACCAACAAACTATAATTATGGAACTATCTGGCCGTTTACTTCTTTTTTTATCGGCGCAGCACAATTTTATACTCACTTTAATTTGCAAGGATTAGAAACAATTAGAAAGACAGCGCTGCATGCTTTTGAGTACGGACTCGGCGTTTTGCCCGAAGTTTTTTCCGGCG
>JBFLWC010000422.1:0-3248 GCA_040758415.1 Bacteroidota bacterium
AATGATACCCCCGACCCAAGGGTCGGGGTATTTAACGTACTCCCCTTTGGCATAGCCACTATGTGGGGAGGATTTTCCCGTAGGTCCGAAGGACTCCTTACGGAGGATTCTGGCATAGCCATTCCTTCGGAACTTCGGAAAGGTGGGGCTAATAAAGAAGTAATTCCCGGCTGTTAGAGACAAAGGATTAATAATTTGTGGAGAATAAAAATGAGCATCAATCAAAAGAAAATTTCGATACTCGGTGCAGGAAATATCGGTTCCGCAATTGCCTACGGATTGATAAACTCGGGGCTTTATAAAGCTTCCGAAATTGTAATAACCCGAAGGAATCAGGATTTGTTAAAATCGTTTTTGGTAAAGGGATTTCAAACAACCCGAAGCAATGTGCAGGCAGTTAGTGAAACCGATATAATTATAATTGCCGTAACACCACAGCAGTTGAACGGGTTGCTTGCCGAAATAAAAAAATCAATTGATGCGGCAAGGCATACACTAATTTCGATTGTCTCAGGCGCAACGATAAACCAAATACGGGAACAAATAAAAAATGATGCTGCAATCATTCGCGCAATGCCAAACACTGCAATTGCAATTCAAGAATCTATGACTTGTATATCGGCACAGCCAAAAGACTATGAAAAACTTGAATTGGCAAAAAATATTTTTGATGCACTTGGCAAAACTTTGGTAATTGAAGAATCTTTAATGGTGCCTGCTACAGCTCTTTGTGCATGTGGAATTGCATTCTTTCTTAGAGCAGTACGTGCTGCATCGCAGGGAGGAATTGAAATTGGCTTTCATGCTGAAGACGCATTGTTAATGGCGGCACAAACTGCAAAAGGTGCTGCTTCACTTTTGTTAAATATGGGAAACCATCCCGAGAATGAAGTTGATAAAGTTACTACTCCACGCGGCTGTACAATTTCCGGGCTGAATGAAATGGAACACAACGGATTTTCTTCCGCATTGATTAAAGGTATTACTACATCTGCAGAAAAAGCTGCAAAACTTTATTCGCCAAAAGAAGATTGATTGTTAAATCAACGATATGCTGCCTTCTCAAGTTCTTTTAATGAATGGAACGGAAACGGAGGCTTAAGATATTTTGCCAAATATTTATAAATTTTGAGCCTGGTTTCTTTAGCAAGTTTTGTGTCTATCCGGTCGAAACTGTGTCCGCCCGGTGCATCTTTGAAAATTTCGTAGTCGAACTTCTTACCGGCAGCTTTCAACGCTTCAATTAAATGTTCAACTTCAAGAACGTTCACGTCGTCATCATTTGTGTTTGTGTGAATTAGAAGCGGAGTCTTAAGTTTTTCAACATGATTAACCGGCGAACGTTTTCTGTATTCTGCAACATTTTCTTTTACGGTTTTACCGATATGATAAGGTGCGGAAAATTCTTTTCGGTATTCGTCATCATAATAACCCATCCTGGCAACAAGATCACTGACGGGCACGCCGGCAAATGCAACTTTGTAATCTTCGGGATGCTCGAAGATATCCATCAGAGCTATTAAACCGCCGTGGCTCCATCCAATAATTCCAACGCGGTCTTTATCAACTATGTCGTAATTTTCAATCATCCAATCGCGGCTCGCATTATTGTCTTCAATTTCCAATCCGCCGTAATCAATTTTTTCATAAAAACTTTTTCCGTAACCTGTACTGCCGCGGTACTCCGGCGCAACAACTATATAACCCTGCGCCATCAATTCACGGATGATGTGAGTATGATAAGTTGTAAAGTTTGCATGAACTCCGCCGTGCGGTAGAACTATGAGCGGATATTTTTCCCGAAGCACTACTCCCGGAGAATTTCCATTATCGCGGTCAATTTTTGTTGGAATAAAAATGTAAGCCCAAAACTTAACCGGATTGCTTGCACCCATAGCAGTTGGGTTTGGAATTTTTGCCGGCGGCGGACCTACGATAAATACTTTTTCAATATTTGCCACATCGCCTACCTTGTTGTACCAGAGAATATCATCAACTGCTTTTTCAAGTTGATCGAGCCGGTGATCGAGCGCTTCAAATTTTTTTTCTATTATCTCTGTGGTACTTTTCTCTTTAGCGTCTTGCGCAAAAATTGACGCATTGAAAAATGTAACTACAATTGCTGCGCTAATCAGTGAAATGCTTTTTGATAACAAACTAAATCGTTCCATTTTTTTACTCCGGGATGTTTATTACCCATCTAAATTTACATTAAAGATGTGATTTAAATTTGGAAGCATATCTTCTACTTATTATAAACGGGCTGTTGGTTCCTTGCAGGTGAAGACGAAATGAGTTATTGAACCATTTTTCCGCTTTATCAATGTAGTTCATATTAATAATTGTTGCACGGTGTATGCGGAGAAATGAAGTCTCGGGAAGAATTTTTTCCCACGCTGACAAAGATTTTCGGACCAAAAAAGTATTGGAATTAGCCGTGTGCAAATTTGTATACTGGTCTTCGGCTGTAATAAATTTTATTTCAGAGATTTTAATAAATTGTGGAACACCGTTAATAACTAAAAAAAGCCGATCGTTATCGGCATATTTTTTTTCGCCATGATCATTCCCGGATTCTGTTTCCGGTTTGTCAAGCAATTCAGCTTTAATGACTTCATACTTCTTTAATCTTATCTCAACTGCTTTTAGCAGGTCTTCTGCTTTGAAAGGTTTGAAAATATAATCGTCCGCACCAAGCTGCATACCGAGACGCAGATCGTCTTTTTCAACTTTTGCAGTAAGAAAAATAAAAGGAATTGATGCGGTTTTTTTTTGCGCTGATAATCTTTTTAGTACTTCATAACCGTTTATCCCGGGCATCATCACGTCGCAGATAATCAAACAAGGCAATATTTCTATAGCCAGAGTAATACCGTCTTCGCCGCCAGCAGTGCAGTAAACTTTGTAACCCTCCTCTTCAAGCAAAGTTTTGATATTTGTTCTTACTGTGTGTTCGTCTTCGATTACAAGAATTCTTTTTTCCATTTTGGTTATTCTCCAAAATATTTTTGAGATTTCTTTTTGATCAGTCTAAAGCAGGAATGTGAACAATAAAAGTTGTTCCTTTTCCGCTTCTTTTTTTTAATTCAATTTTGCCCCCGTGAAGGTCAACAGATTTTTTTACAATTGATAACCCCAAACCTGTGCCCGGAATACTTTTAATATTGCTTCCTCTATAAAACGGTTCGAACAGCATCTTTTGATCTGCATTGCTAATTCCAATTCCTTCATCGGAAATTTTTATAACT